>JBGSTN010000125.1:0-4514 GCA_041736455.1 Burkholderiaceae bacterium
ACGGCGCCGCCGCGCGTGGCGAAGCGACACTGCGCGTCAGTGTCGACAAGGTCGATCAGCTGATCAACCTGGTCGGTGAACTGGTGATCACGCAGGCGATGCTGGCGCAGAACGGACGCGAGCTCGATCCGATGATCCACCAGCAGATGACCGGCACGCTCGCCGATCTGGAGCGCAACACCCGCCTGCTGCAGGAATCCGTGATGGCGATCCGGATGATTCCGATGTCGGTCGTCTTCAATCGCTTTCCGAGAATGCTTCGTGACCTGGCCAAGAAGCTCGGCAAGGAAGTCGAGATGGTGACGGTGGGTGATGCCACGGAACTCGACAAGGGAATGATCGAGAAACTGACCGATCCGTTGACGCATCTCGTGCGCAATGCGGTCGATCATGCGATCGAGGAGCCCGAGGCGAGGCTGGCTGCCGGCAAGAAGGCGATCGGTACGATCACCCTGTCTGCGCAACACCGCGGCGGATCGATCGTCATCGAAGTCAGGGACGACGGTCGCGGGCTGTCTCGCCGGAAACTGCTAACCAAGGCCACCGAACGCGGCTTGACGGCGTCGGAGTCGATGAGCGACGAAGAGGTCTGGGCGCTGATCTTCGAGCCGGGCTTCTCGACCGCGGAGGTGGTCACCGAAGTATCGGGCCGCGGCGTGGGCATGGATGTCGTGCGCAAGAACATCCAGGCGTTGAACGGCAGCGTTTCGATCTCGTCGGCCGAAGGCTACGGTACCTGCGTATCGGTGCGACTGCCGCTCACGCTGGCCATCATGGACGGGATGTCGATAGGGGTCGGCACCGACACCTACATCCTGCCGCTCGACTCGGTCATCGAGTCGATCAATCTGAATCCTCGCCAGATCAAGCGCGTGACCGAGTCCAATCGCGTTCTCGAGATTCGCGGCGAATACATTCCAATCCTGCCGCTCGAGGATGTGGTGCCCGTCGAACGGGAACCCGGCAAGCCCGGCAATACCACGGTGATCGTCTTCGAAGCCGAGGGCAAGCGGGTCGCGCTGATGGTCGACGAACTGATCGGGCAGCACCAGATCGTCGTGAAGAACCTCGAACGCAACTATCGCAAGGTGCCCGGCATCTCCGGCGCCACGATCATGGGCGACGGCCGGGTCGCCCTGATTCTCGACGTTGCCTATCTCGTCCGGCGCGCCCGGCATTGAATTCGAATCCCCGCTCAACATCAATCTGAATCCGGAATCTGCCATGACAGTGACTTCTACCAACTCGAATCGCCCGGCCAATCGCAGCCACCGCACGAGCGAGTATCTGACCTTTCGCCTCGGCGGCGAGGAGTACGGGATAGACATTCTCAAGGTTCAGGAGATCCGCGGCTACGAGCGGCCGACGCGCATCGCGAATGCGCCCGAGTTCGTGCGTGGCGTGATCAATCTGCGCGGCGACATCGTTCCCATCGTCGACCTGCGCATCAAGTTCCAGCTGGGCGAGGCACTCTACAACGAAACGACCGTCGTCATCATCCTGAATGTCGGCGAGCGTGTCGTCGGTGTCGTCGTCGACTCGGTTTCGGATGTGCTTGAGCTGGCATCCGACCAGATCCGGGAAGCACCGGAGATGTCGGCCGGGGTCGACCACTCCTATATCGTCGGTCTCGGGACGATCGATGATCGCATGCTGATCATGATCGACATCGAGAAACTCGTCGCCGCACCGGAACTGGCGCTCGTCGAGGGGTGATCGGATGCTGCATCGCACCCACCAGAAGCGATGCCATGACTGATGTTGCCGGGACGACCGAGCATGGATCCGCCGAACTGACCCGCAACGACTTCGAGCGCGTGCGGGCACTGATCCACGAGATCGCGGGCATCGCCCTCAGCGGCGACAAGATGAGCATGGTCCAGGCCCGGCTGATGCCGCGTCTGCGCAAGCTCGGACTGTCGAACGTTGGTCAGTACCTCGCGTTGATCGACAGTGCCGGCTCACCCGAGCGGCAGGAGTTCGTCAACCTGCTCACCACCAACCTGACTTCCTTCTACCGCGAGGCACATCATTTCGTCGCCCTGGAGGCCTATCTGCGCGAGCAGACGGCGTCTCGGCGCTTGCGGATCTGGTGCAGCGCGGCGTCGACGGGCGAGGAAGTGTGGTCGATCGCTGCCTGCGCGCATCGTGCGCGGGGCAACAATGTCGAGATCATCGGGACCGATATCGACACGGCCGTGCTGGCCAGGGCCCGCGACGGCATCTATCCCGCGCAATCGGTGACGAACGTCGACAGGAGCATCCTGAGCGAGTTCTTCCAGGTAGGCAAGGGTCGCCACGATGGCGAGGTGAGAATCGGCGAACGGCTGCGCTCGATGGTTCGATTCGCGCAGCTCAATCTCGTCGATCCGACCTGGTCGGTCAATGGTCCCTTCGACGTGATCTTCTGTCGGAACGTGATGATCTACTTCGACCTCGCGACGCAGCAGCATCTCGTGCGCCGCTTTCATTCACTGCTCGGTTCCAAGGGCATGTTGTTCGTCGGACACTCCGAGACGTTCCGGGGGCTCGAAGGACTCTTTCGGCTCGTCGGTCGGTCGGCGTATGAGAAGGTGTGACCATGGCAACCAAGTCAGGCGAATCCAACGACCAGATCATCGCAAGACTGCGCACTGCGCCCGGTGCGCCCGATCAGGCGCGGACCTTCTTCTACGATCCGCACTTCGACGCGATCACGGTGAAGATCAAGCCTGGCGAATTCTTCGTCGATCGTGAGGGGTTGCTGCTGAACACGGTCCTGGGATCGTGTGTGGCGGCCTGCATCTACGATCCCGTGTCGAAGATCGGCGGCATGAATCACTTCATGGTGCCCGAAGGCGGCGAAGGATCCGGTCGCTTCGGTCTGTTCGCGATGGAGCAACTGATCAACGAGCTCATCAAGCGAGGCGCGATCCGATCGCGGCTGCAGGCGAAGATCTTCGGTGGCGGCTCGGTCATTCCGGGCATGGCTTCAGGACAGATCGGTGCCCGTAACGTCACCTTCGTACAGGAATTCCTGCAGCGCGAACGTATCGGTGTCACCTCCAGCGATGTACTGGGCAATTGGCCGCGCAAGCTGATCTTCTTCGGACATGACGGTCGCGCCATGGTGAAGAAGCTCGCCACCCCGCAGACGTCGGAGGCGGAACTCGAGCGCAAGCTGGCCGAGCGGGCGAAGAAGGTCATTCAGAAAGGCGGCGACGTCGAACTGTTCTGATCGGCTCCGCCGGACGCATCCTGGTCCGGTCCGGCACGACGCATGCGTTCATGCATGCGTAGATGCATGCGGCCAAGCGCGGCGCCTGCGCAGCACCGGTTGCCGGATTCAGCCCGGCAACGCACCCTGAAGCAACGACATCGCGATTTCGATCGCACCATCCATCAGCGGCGTGGTGAACGTGAGCAGTGTCATGCCGATGCCGATCGTCACCGGAAAGCCGACGGCAAAGACGCTGAACTGAGGTGCCACCCGCGACATGATGCCCAGTGCAAGGTTGACGAACAGCAGCAGCATGATGAAGGGCAGGGCGATCGACAATGCGAGCGAGAACACCGCACCCATCAGCCTGACCGGCGAATAGCTGTCCATCCAGCCGAAGTCGGCCGTGATCGGGATGACCTGGAAGCTCGCGACGACGGCAGCGATCAGCAGACCCGGCCCGTTGAGCATCACGAACGCAGTCAGCGCCATCAGGTTGAGCAGACGTGCGACCGGATTGGCTGCGCCGCTCTGCGGATCGAAGAACCCGGCAAACGACAGGCCCATCTGAAGCCCGATGGTTTCGCCGGCGATCTCGAATGCGGAGAAGATCAGGCGGGCGATGAAACCCAGGGTCAGGCCGACGATCACTTCGTGGACCGCCAGCGCGATCAGATGATGGTCCAGGGGCGCATGGTGCGCCGCTATGCCCGGCGAAGCCACCAGACTGATCGCGAAAGCCAGCGCCACCTTGGCACGCGCCGGCATCGTCCGCTGCGACAGTACCGGTGCGGCCGTGAACAGGCCGAGCACCCGGATCAGGGGCAGCAGAACGCTTGCGACCAGCTCGAGCAACTGGGTTTCGCTGAACGAGATCATCCCTGAACGGCCGAAGGGATCAACAGCAGAACGTCGCGGATGTATTCGATCAAAGTCGTCAGGATCCACGGACCGGCCACGATGAAGGCAATTGCCAGCGCCACCAGCTTGGGCAGGAACGACAGCGTCGTTTCGTTGATCTGGGTGACCGCCTGAAGGACGCTGACGATCAGTCCGACGAACAGCGCGACACCCAGCAACGGCAGCGCCACCAGAAGCATGGTCTGCAGCCCGTGGCGCGCGACATCGAGAACGAACTCCGGACCCATCATCCCATCACCCCCAAGACCCAAGCGCCCGGAGCGAACCAAGCGAACCAAGCGAACCAAGCAAACCAAGCGCCCCCAACCAGATCGAACACCAGAGAAATCCCCCCGAACCGCCGCGGAGCGGGCTCCGCCCGTCCGCCGGCGGTGCCCCCCTTTCCAAGGGGGGC
>JBGSTN010000130.1:0-3695 GCA_041736455.1 Burkholderiaceae bacterium
CACGATGATTCCCGCGCCAGCCGCCGCGACCGGTTTCCAGGGAAAGGCGGTCTCGGAAGCGAGTGGCGGCTGGGCTTCCAGGCCGACGGGGCGGTTCATCAGAAAGCCGCCCTCCTTGAGCGCCACGACCGGATCGGAAGCCGGCGTGACCGCTTCATTGGCTTGCCCGCCCAATGTATCAAGCGCCAGCGTGCAGGGATCTGCGGGCGTGCAGGCGCTGAAGAACTCGGTGATGCCGATGATCTCGCCCGCCGGCAGGTCGGTGATGACCAGATCGCTCTCGAGGCGCAGGACCCTCGGACCGGAGCCCAGGGGCCGACCATTGTCGTCCAGGACGCGGTACACCGAGCCGGGCTGCGCGACGATATCGATCCGCCCGCCCGTGACAGGGAGTTTGGTGACTACGCCGTTGGCGTCGATGACCTCGAGAATCACGGCCATGATGGTGGTTTCCTCCTGGTACGGCCCTCCGCACTCCGGCGGTGGCTCGAGCGATCAATCCGGCCCTGTGGGGCAACAGTCGATCTTACTAGGATGACAGCGTCGCACTCGCGCGATGCAGCGCGTGGCCCACGAAACGCGCGAAGTCAATAAGCGTTGGGATCGCGGCCGAATGCCTGCAGCACCGTCCGCCAGATGATGATCAGGTCCAGGCGCAGCGACCAGTTGCGCAGGTAATCGAGGTCATAGGCGATCCGCCTGGCCATCTTCTCGACCGTTTCGGTTTCCCCGCGTGCGCCATTGACCTGCGCCAAACCGGTGATGCCGGGCTTGACCTTGTGGCGGATCATGTAGCCCTTGATCAGTTTGCGATAGGTCTCGTTATGAACGACTGCGTGTGGGCGTGGTCCGACAACGCTCATCTGGCCGCTCAGCACATTGAAGAATTGCGGCAGTTCGTCGAGCGAAGTCCGTCGAATGAAACGTCCGAACGGCGTGATCCGGTCATCCGTCTTGGTCGCCTGGCGCACCTCGGCGCCCTCTTCGGCAACCTTCATCGAGCGGAACTTCCAGACGATGATCTCGCGACCGTCCAGGCCGTAGCGTCGCTGCCGGAACAGGACCGGGCCGGGCATCGTGATCTTGATCATGATCGCCACCGCGATCATCACCGGCGCGCAGGCAACGACGGCCGCCGTCGAGATGAACAGGTCGCTCAATCGCTTGATCATGCCCGTCGTGCCGTGGAAGGGCGTTTCGCAGACAGCGACCACCGGCAGGCCGGCGATCGTGTCGACGCGGGCCTGGATGATGTCGTAGAGAAAGATGTCCGGCACGAAATAGATCGACGCGGTGGTGTCACGCAACTCGTCGAGCAGCTTGAGGATGCGAGGCTGCGACGCCATCGGCAGCGCGATGAAGATCTGATCGGTGTGGTTGGCGCGGATGAAGTCGACGACCCGCTCGACGCGCCCGCTGATCGGGGCTTCGGTCACGTCGCCGAGACGATGCAGTTCGCGATCGTCGAAGAAAGCCGTGACGCGGGTGCGCGAATTCGGGTTCTCGTTGATCGAACGCGCCAGCGTGCGGCCGAGATCGTTGGCCCCGATGATCACCGCAGTCTGCTTGCCACTCATCGACATGATGCGCGGCAGGATCACGGGCACGATGAAATGAGCCGCCGCCTGCAGCATCGGCGTACCCACGACCCAGGTGGCGAGCATGTTCGTCTCGAACAGGCGCAGCATGTCGACGGTGAGACCGAACATCAGCAGCAGCGCGACCACGAGTGCCCACTGCGAAAACAACTGGCGAAGCAGCTTGCGCTGCTGGTGCGCGAATGGCACGCCGCCCGGATACGTGAGCGAAAAGGCGATCAGGCCCAGCACCATTTCGCCGGGTCCGAAATTCTGACCCCACAGAACGGTGACGAGCCACAGGCTGAACACCGCCAGGAGCGGGTCGGTGATCGACTGCAGCAGGTCTGGCAGCGTGTTGACCCCGTTCTTGATCCGGGTCTGCGACCGTACTGCCGTGTGCGGTGTGAGATCAGCCATGTGTCGTATTAGTGAGACAACGCGTCCCGTTAAACGGTTCGAGCCATTGGTTGCCGGATCGGAGAGCCTGCCTGCCGGAGGTCATCCAGTACCATGTTCGGCTAACAGTCATGCCAGGCTCGGTCGGCATTCTGGGCCTATCCAGCGAAGGATGGTTATGCATTTGTTCAACTACCCACGAAATCTCCAACGCGCATGCCCGGTGCTTCGCACCACGCTTCTGCGCGACAGCCTCATCGGCGGTGCACTGGCCTGTGTGTCGTTCGCCGCCAGTGCCCAGTTCAATACGCAGAACCAGGCGCTCGGCCAGCCAGACCAGATCGAGGACGTGCTGTCTTTCGAAGCCGGTCTCGATATTAGCCGTCACGACAACATCTTCTTGCTGACAGAAGGGCGGAATCCCCCGGCCTTTTTCGGCGATTCGAAACGCGGCGATACCTTGCTCACCGGCTTGTTCGGTGTGAAGTTCGATCGCGACGTCAGCCTGCAGCGCTTCACCGTCACTGGCCGCATCCTCCCGGTCAAATACGTCACCTATTCGCAGTTCGATTACGTGGGCTACGACGTGGGCGCCAACTGGAACTGGGCGATCGGCCGTCCCTGGTTCGGGACGCTGGGCCTGGACCGGGGACAGAGAGCCTCGGAATTCTCCGAAACGCAAGGGGTCAACGACACCAACCTGCAGGAAACGACCCGCCTGTACTTCACGGGTGGTCTGCGACTGACACCGAGCTGGGCGCTCATCGCCGGCATCGACAACACGCAACTCGACAACTCGGTCGCGCAATTCCTGCCGTCCAACTATGACTTCACCGGTCTGGAGATCGGCGCACGCTATGCGCCAGGCACCGGCACCGAACTCGATTTCCTGTATCGCCAGACCGATGGCAAGTATCCGAACCGGCAGGTGACCGACTCACTGGGCAACCTGCTCGGCGCAGCCATCGACAACGGATTCTCCCAGGACGAATTCCTGATTCGCACGACCTACCAGCCCAACGAGGATGCCCGGCTCGTGGGTCAATTCGGTTATACGAAGCGAGAATTCGACAATCTTCCGCAGCGCAACTTCTCCGGACCGACCGCACGACTGACCTATGATTGGCGACCGGGCGGACGCTTCTTCATGGGAGCCGATCTGGTCCGGGACATCTACTCGGACGAGATCCTCACGTCCAACTACGTCGATGTCCGGAGAATCGTGCTCCGCCCGACGGTCAGGCTGACCGGCAAGACTTCACTCAATGGCACATTCAGCTACTCGAAGCTGATCTACGAAGGGGATCCGGGCTTCGTCGCCAATGCCGCCGCGGTGCGCGACGACACCTTGATCGTCTATGGGGTGCGGTTCGACTGGCAGTACTCGCGCAACGTCGTGTTCAATCTCAATCTGCAACGCATCGACCGCGATTCGAACTATGTGCGCCAGGGTTATGTCGACAATGTCATCGGTGTTGGCGGCAAGATAAACTTCTAGGCTCGCGCCTGTCGAGAATTCGATCACAGGCGGGCCGCACCCACCCACTTATCATCCTAGAAGTTCCGAACCTGATGGAAATGCCGCGACCATGACGCAACCAGTTATCCATTCAACGGCCAGCCGCCTGGCGCCCTCGACAACCCTGACCAGGCTTATCTTCGGTTCGTCGCGCCCGGCGTCGGCAGGCCATGCGCTGGCGCGTCGCTTGCGCGATGCGG
>JBGSTN010000148.1:0-5710 GCA_041736455.1 Burkholderiaceae bacterium
CGTGCATCGGCGCCGAGCTTGCGCTGCGCCAGCGGCAGCGCCGCCGCGACATCGGCAAGGCCACCGGTCTTGATGAGGGGCCATGCTTCAGCGGCGACGTGCAGGACGCGCACCGTCATCGGATACCGCTTGCCTGCAGACGGGCAATCATCGGTGGCGTGACCAGCACGATGCCATCGGGTGTGCGATTGAAGTGTTCCGCATCGAACTCGGCATTGCGGCCGATCACCATGCCGTCCGGGATCCGGCAGCCATGGTCGACGATGCAGCGGTTCAATTGCGCACCACGCCCGATATCGACTTCCGGCAGCAGCACCGACGCATCGACGCGCGCATAGGAATGAACCCGGCAGCGCGAGAACAGCAGGCTGCGCGACAGTGCGCCGCTGATGATGCAGCCGCCCGAAACGAGCGATTCGATCGCCTGGCCGCGGCGGTTCTGCCAGTTGTGGACGAACTTGGCCGGGGGCAATTGCTCCTGGTAGGTCCAGATGGGCCAGGTCCTGTCGTAGAGATTGAGCGCGGGCGTGGTGGCCGTCAGGTCGATGTTGGCTTCCCAATACGCGTCGAGCGTGCCGACATCGCGCCAATAGGGTTCGGCATCGGCCGCGCTGCCGACGCAACTCATGCCGAACGGTTGCGCGACCGCGTCGCCCCGCGCCACGATCGCCGGAACGACATCCCGCCCGAAATCGTGTCCCGATCGCTCGTTGGCGGCGTCCTGCTCGAGCATGTCGTAGAGGTAGTCGGCATCGAAGATGTAGATGCCCATGCTCGCCAGCGACTTGTCTGAATGGCCGGGCATCGGAGGCGGATCGGCCGGTTTCTCGAGGAATTCGGTGATCCTCTGGTTCTCGTCGACCGCCATCACGCCAAAATCGCTCGCATCGCTGCGCGGCACCTCGATGCAGCCCACGGTACACGGCGCGCCCTGGCGGACGTGTTCCGCCAGCGCAATGCTGTAGTCCATCTTGTAGATATGATCACCGGCCAGCACGACGATGTAGCGGATGCCATGACCACGCACGATGTCGAGGTTCTGGAAGACCGCGTCGGCGGTTCCCCGGTACCACAGCGCCTCGTCGATACGCTGCTGCGCAGGCAGCAGATCGATGAACTCGTTGAACTCCCCCTTGAGAAAGGCCCAGCCTCGCTGAAGATGGCGCAGCAGGCTGTGCGACTTGTACTGCGTGAGGACGCCGATGCGGCGAATGCCCGAGTTCAGGCAGTTCGACAGCGTGAAATCGATGATCCGGAACTTGCCGCCGAAATAGACGGCGGGTTTGCAGCGGACATCGGTCATCTGCATCAGGCGACTGCCTCGCCCACCGGCGAGGACGAACGCATAGGTTTGACGCGTCAGCGTCTGTTGTTGTGGCTGGATGGCGGTGCCAGTCATGGTCTACTCCTGGCCTAGGGGCAGCGCGGAAACGCGAGCATCGATAGGTTGCACCATCATGATAAGGTCTGACGATCCGACGCGCCAAGATCGACCGGGCACGCATCGGCTATAACGGCCGATAATTCCCTGTCGCCATCAGGTGCGTTGGCGGCACCGGCAGGCCGCTTCGAAGTGACGCGCATCAACGGCTTGCCATCTATTGGTGCGGCATGCCAAAAATGTTGCCGATACACCAGCGGGTCGGGTAATTTGCCTACACAATCCGGGATCATTCGCCAGATCCGCACACGAAGCCTTTACCCGCCCATGAAGCCTCATCCGACGACCAACAACACACGATTCCCGATCTACCCGGCACCGACCGATGCCGAAGGTCTGCAACTGGCCATCGCCAGCAAGTTGCTCTATACGGTCGGCAAGGATCCCGCCACCGCCGTCGGGCGCGACTGGTACCAGTCCGTCGCGAGGGTGATTCGAGATCGCCTGGTCGATCGCTGGATGGAAACGACCCGTGCGCAGTACGCGGGCAACGTCAAGCGGGTCTATTACCTCTCGATGGAATTCCTGGTCGGTCGTGCCACGTCGAACAGTCTCCATGCCCTGGGGCTCTACGACCAGATGGCCGACGTGATGCGCACGATGGGCCTCGATCTCGACGAGACCCGCGCACTCGAACCCGATGCGGCGTTGGGCAATGGCGGCCTGGGGCGGCTCGCCGCCTGCTTCATGGATTCGATGGCGACGCTCGGATTGCCGAGCTACGGTTACGGCATCCGCTACGACTACGGCATGTTCGCGCAGCGCATCGTCGATGGTCAGCAGGTCGAGCAGCCCGACGACTGGCTGGCCAATGGCAATCCCTGGGAGTTCCCGCGGCCCGAGCGGGTGTTCACCGTGCAGTTCGGCGGGTGGGTGCGGCACGAGAACGGGGCGGCGCACTGGACCGACACGGACATCGTTCTTGCGATGGCGTACGACACCATCGTCCCCGGCACCGACACCCGCAGCGTCAACACTTTGCGCCTTTGGCGTGCAAAGGCGGCCAAGGGGCTGGACCTGCAGGTTTTCAACGCCGGCGACTACATGCGTGCCGTCGAGCAGACCAATCTCTCCGAGAACGTGACCCGCGTCCTGTACCCGGACGACTCGAGCCATCATGGGCGCGAGCTTCGGCTGCGGCAGGAGTATTTCTTCGTCAGTGCGTCGATCCAGGATCTCCTGAATCGCTACATGTTCGACCACGAGAATTTCGATCAGCTCGCGGACAAGGTGGCCGTACATCTCAACGATACGCATCCGGCGATCGCCGTACCCGAATTGATGCGGCTGCTGGTCGACGTGCATCGAGTCGAGTGGGAGCAGGCCTGGTCGCTCTGCTCGCACATCTTCTCGTATACCAACCACACGATCATGCCCGAGGCGCTCGAGACCTGGCCCGTGCCGATGATGCGGGACGTGCTGCCGCGGCATCTCGAGATCATCTTCGAGATCAACCTGCGTTTCCTCGACGAGGTGCGCAATAAATTTCCCGGTGACGACGATCTGCTCGCCCGTGTGTCGCTGATCGACGAACACGGCGAACGTCGCGTGCGCATGGCCGGGCTTTCCATCGTTGCCAGCCACAAGGTCAATGGCGTGTCGCGTCTGCACAGCGATCTCATCCAGCAGACACTGTTCGCCGATTTCGTGAAGATCTTTCCGGGCCGGTTCTGCAACAAGACCAACGGCATCACGCCACGACGCTGGCTGGCCAATGCGAACCGGCCCCTGGCAGCGCTCATCGACGAACGCATCGGGACGACCTGGCGCAACGATCTCGACAATCTGGCCAGGCTGCGCGAGCATGCGAACGACCGGCAACTGGTCTCCCGGTTCGCCGCGATCAAACTGGCGAACAAGCGGGCGCTCGCTGCTCAGGTTCGCGAGACGCTGGCGATCGAGATCGATCCGAACTCGCTGTTCGATGTCCAGATCAAGCGCATGCACGAGTACAAGCGGCAGCTGCTCAATGTCCTGCACATCGTCGCGCGTTACCAGGCGATCATCGCGCAACCGAATGCCGACTGGGTACCGCGAACGTTCATCTTTTCGGGCAAGGCCGCGTCGGCCTACCGGATGGCCAAGCTGATCATCAAGCTGATCAACGACGTCGGGTCGGTCGTCAATCACGACGCCCGCATCGGCAACCGGATGAAGGTCGTGTTCATCCCGAACTACAGTGTCTCGCTTGCCGAGATCATCATTCCGGCCGCCGACCTGTCGGAGCAGATCTCCACCGCAGGCACCGAAGCCTCTGGCACCGGCAACATGAAACTCGCGTTGAATGGCGCGCTCACGATCGGGACGCTCGACGGCGCCAATGTCGAGATCCGCGAGCAGGTCGGGCCCGACAACATCTTCATCTTCGGTCTCAAGACCGACGAGGTCGCCGATCTGCGGGCTCGCGGCTATCAACCCGCCGAGTACTACGAGCGCAACGCGCAACTGCGCGATGTCCTCACTGCCATCGGTTCGGGCGTCTTCTCGCGCGACGACAAGTCGCGATTCGTCCCTATCGTCGACTCGTTGCTGAGACACGGCGATACCTACATGCTGCTGGCCGACTTTGCCGATTACGTGGCCTGCCAGGCTCGAGTCGATGAACTGTTCCGTGATCCTGCCGAATGGCACCGGCGCGCATTGCTCAATGTCGCGGGCATGGGCGTGTTCTCGAGCGATCGGACGATCGCCGAATACGCGAGCGAGATCTGGGACGTCCACCCGATCAAGCCATGAAGCTGCCGGCCCCCATGCAGATCGACGCCGGCTCGCCCCATTCGCTCGGTGCCACGATCACGCCGGCGGGCGTCAATTTCGCGGTCTTCTCGTCGGCGGCGACGCGGATCGAGGTCTGCCTCTACGACCGCGACGGCAAGGAAGAGATCGGCCGGTTCGCGCTGCCGGTGCGGACCAATGATGTATGGCACGGCCTGCTGCGCAACGCGGGTGCGGGCCTGGTGTATGGCCTGCGTGCATGGGGTCCCGTCGATGCGGCCGTTCCGGACAACCCTCAGTCGGGGCAGCGGTTTGCCCCGGCCAAGCTGCTGCTGGATCCCTATGCACGGGCACTCGTCGGGCAGTATCGGCCCGGCGACCTGCATCTGACCGGCGATCATCTGGCCACCGACAGTGCCAGCGCCATGGTCAAGGCCGTGGTCGTCGACGACGACGATTTCGATTGGGGTGACGACACGCCTCCCGGCACGTCGTGGTCCGACACGATCCTCTACGAAGTGCACGTGAAGGGATTCAGCCAGCGCCATCCGGATATCGATCTCGGCCAGCGCGGCACGTTCGCCGGCCTTGCATCCGATGCCGCTATCGCGCATTTCCAGTCGCTGGGAATCACGACGCTCAGCCTGCTGCCGGTGCATCAGGCGGTCGACGAGATTCCTCTGTCGCAACGCGGGCTGGTCAACTACTGGGGCTACAACACGCTGTCGTTCTTCGCGCCGAATTCGCGCTACGCGACGCACGATGCTCGCCGCGAGTTCCGCGAGATGGTCCGGCGCCTGCATGCGGCCGGCTTCGAGGTGATCATCGACGTCGTCTACAACCATACGGCCGAAGGCGATCACACAGGCCCCACCCTGTCGTGGCGCGGGCTCGACAATGCCGCGTATTACCGGCTGCGACACGACGACCGACGTTTCTACGAGAACTACAGCGGGTGCGGAAACACACTGAACCTGTCGCATCCGCGCGTGCTCCAGCTGGTGATGGACAGCCTGCGCTACTGGGTCACACAGATGCATGTCGACGGTTTCCGCTTCGACCTGGCCGCGATCCTCGGACGTACCGGCGAAGGTTTCGACATGCGCGCGACCTTCTTCCAGGCCGTCGCGCAGGATCCTGTGCTCAAGCGCGTCAAGCTGATCGCCGAGCCATGGGATCTCGGCCCCGGCGGCTATCGCCTGGGCGGGTTTCCGGGCGGCTGGTCCGAATGGAACGATCGATACCGCCGGGCCCTGCGTGCTTTCTGGCTGTCCAAGACGGCCGATCGCGGCGAATTCGCGGCGCGGCTGGCGGGTTCGCGAGATGTCTTCGGGCGCAGCCATCGCGGTCCGCACGCCAGCATCAACTACGTCTGTTCACACGACGGTTTCACGCTGCGCGATCTGCTCAGCTACAACGGCAAGCACAATCTCGCCAATGGCGAGGACAATCGCGATGGCAGCAACGAGAACCTGAGCTGGAATTGCGGCGAGGAGGGGCCGTCGTCGCTGCGGACGGTCAACGCGATGCGCGAGCGCCTGGCGCGCGCATTGC
>JBGSTN010000159.1:0-2752 GCA_041736455.1 Burkholderiaceae bacterium
TCAATGCGATCGGCGCGGCGCGGATGGGTCAGGCGCACCAGCGCCCGGGCCGCGTCGGCATGCCGATTGCCGGCGACGACGAAGAGGCCGTCGCCGTGGCTTCCCGCCTGATTCGCGACATCGGCTTCGAGCCTGTGCTGATCGGCGGTCTTGCGATGGGAAGACACCTGATGCCGGGAACGGCACTCGCAGGCGAACGGTCACCGGAGGAGATCCGGGGAATCGTTGCCACACTCGGCTGACGGCACAGAAGAAAGGCAGACCATGGGATTGCTGATCGACGGGCAATGGCTCGATCGCGACGGTTATGAGACCGAGAAGTCCGAGGGACGCTTCGAGCGTCAGGAGCAGGCCTTCCGGCATTGGGTGACGGCAGACGGTGCGGCGGGTCCAAGCGGCGATGCGGGATTCGAGGCAAGCAACGGGCGTTACCACCTCTATGTCAGCCTCGCCTGTCCCTGGGCGCACCGCGCGCTGATCATGCGCGCGTTGAAGGGGCTCGAGGCGGCGGTACCGGTGTCGGTGGTCGACTGGTACATGGGTCCTGAAGGCTGGACCTTCCGGACGCAGCATGCCGGCACCACGGGCGACAGGCTGCATGGTTCCGCCCGGCTCTACGAACTCTACCAACGAGCCGACCCCCGGTTCACGGGCCATGTCACCGTTCCGGTGCTGTGGGACACGCAGACCGACACGATCGTCAACAACGAGTCGTCCGAGATCATCCGGATGCTCAATTCAGCCTTCGACGGGATCGGCGCTGCGGCAGGCGACTATTGCCCTGCAGACCGGCGCAATGAAACAGACGCGATCAATGCACGCGTCTACGAAACGCTCAACAACGGCGTCTACAAGGCGGGCTTCGCAACGACGCAGGCGGCCTACGACAACGCGATCGTGCCGCTGTTCGAGACGCTGGCGTGGCTGGAGTCCCTACTGTCGGAACGCCGCTACCTCACGGGCGATACGCTCACCGAGGCAGACATCCGGCTGTTCACGACACTGGTCCGATTCGATGCGGTCTACGTGGGTCATTTCAAATGCAATCTCCGGCGTCTGGTGGACTACCCGAACCTCTGGGGCTTCACCCGCGAGATCTATCAGCATCCGGCGATTCGACCGACGGTCGATTTCTCGCACATCAAACAACATTACTATGTCAGTCACGAGTGGATGAACCCGACGCAGATCGTGCCGGCTGGGCCGTCGATCGACTTCGATAGCCCTCACGGTCGCGGGTAACAGGCGACCTCCTTCAAGTCCCTCCACAGTCGATGATCGCGCACCTGGTGCGCGTGCGGGGCGGTCAGGCTCCATGCACTGACCGCATCGACATGTTTGAAACATGTTCGCAACTTTTGCACATGGGAATCATGATCCAGATCCGCAATGTTCCTGACGAACTCCAACGTCGGCTCAAAGCCAGAGCTGCCATTGCGGGCATGACTCATTCCGACTTCCTCATGCGTGAGGTCCAGATGATTGCCGATCGCCCGAGTCTCGAAGAGATGCGCGCGCGACTCGCTCGCCGCAGGCCAGCAGCGACAAGCGAGTCCATGGCCGAGGCGGTACGAGCTGAACGCGAATCCTGATGGTTGAGGTTCGGTTGAGGTTCGAACTCGATTCGGCGCTTATGCCGAAGATGACCGACGAGCCCGGCGACCGGACCGGGCGTCGTCGTAGGTCGAGGTTCAGAGGCGTTCGAAGATCGCCGCTATCCCTTGGCCGCCACCGATGCACATCGTCACCAGCGCATAGCGCCCCCCTGTGCGGTGCAGCTCGTACACCGCCTTGGTGGCCAGGAACGCGCCCGAGCATCCGATCGGGTGACCCAGCGCGATGGCACCACCGTTCGGGTTCACTTTGCTCAGATCGAACTCCAGGCCGCGTGCCACGGCGATCGCCTGTGCCGCGAAGGCTTCATTGCTTTCGATCACGTCCATCTGGTCGAGTGTGAATCCGCCCTTCTTGAGCGCCAGGTGGGTGGCCGGAATCGGGCCCTCGCCCATGATCTCGTTGGATACGCCCGCCACGGCATAGGACGCCAGCCGCGCCATCGGCTTGTGACCAGCGGCGGCTGCAACCGCCGCATCCGCCAGCACGAAGAAGGCCGCCCCGTCGTTGATGCCGGAGGCATTGCCGGCGGTCACCGAGCCGTCTTTCTTGAACGCCGGCTTCATCTTCGCCAGGATCTCCAGCGTGGTGTTCGGTTTTACATGCTCGTCGGTATCGAATACCACCTCACCCTTGCGCGTCTGCTTGACGATGGGCACGATCTGCGACTTGAACCGGCCCTCGGCGATGGCTGCCGCCGCACGGCGATGCGACTCGACGGCCAGCGCATCCTGCTCTTCACGCGTGATGCCCCACTTGGCGACCAGGTTCTCTGCCGTGATGCCCATGTGGCCGACGCCGAACGGGTCGGTCAGCGTGGCAACCATCATGTCGATCAGCTTGGTGTCGCCCATGCGCGCGCCGGTGCGCATGGCGGTGGACAGGTAGCCGCCGCGGCTCATCACCTCCACGCCGCCGCCGACGCCGTAGTCACAGTCGCCGAGCAGGATGTTCTGCGCGGTCGTCACGATGCCCTGAAGGCCCGATGAGCACAGCCGGTTCACCGACATCGCCACCGAGTCCATCGGCAGGCCGGCCTGGATGGACGCCACGCGTGCCACGTACGGGAAGCGGGCCTCGGTCGGGATCGTGTTGCCCACGGTCACGTAGTTGATGGCCTTGGGGTCGACGCCGGAGC
>JBGSTN010000167.1:0-10336 GCA_041736455.1 Burkholderiaceae bacterium
CGAGGCGCGCGACACCATCGCCTCGCCCCTTGGCCCGTCGCCGAACGCCGTATCGATCACCAGCAGACGCGGCGTCGGCCAGGGCCATGCCTGCGCGCGATAGCCGGTGGCGAGCGCAGTACCTGCCTCGCCAAAACCCAGCAGCGCAACACAGGCGGGATCGAATGTCATGGGGTCAGGTCTCTCATTGCATCATTCTCGTCGGGCCGACGTCCGGGCGACGTCCGGGGGTCAGGTCACGTCCGGGGGTCAGGTCTCCCATCCTGCCCGCAATTGTATGGGCATTACTTCCGTTGCCGATCCGCGAGCAGATTTGCCCCGAACACGACGGCGGCCACGACCAGTGCGCTACCGATCAGCACGAACGTCTCGCCATAGTCGGCCGCCACGGATGCCGACTCCGCAACACCGGTCGAATCACGCAGCCAATCGTGCAGCCACATCACGCCGTTGGCCGAAATCGCGAAGCCGAGCACCCGTTCGACCGAAACGAGACTGCCGGCTACACCGCGATCTCCGACATGCATTGCCGACAACGTGGCATCCAGGTGCCCGACCTGGAACAACCCGAGCCCGACACCGGTCGTGAACAACGCCGTCGCCACGGCGAACAACCAGGCATGCGCACTGAAGAATCCGCTGCCCATCAGGCCCAGACCGGCCACCAGCATACCGACCGGCACCAACTGGATCGACTTGATCCGCACCGACATGCGCGAACCGAAGAATCCGGCAGCCACGGTACCGGCTGGAAACAACGCGAGCAGAATGCCAGCTTCGATCATGCCGATGCCGGGCCAGTCTGCGAGCCGATACGGCATCAACAGAAAGAGACTGAAGGTGGTGATCTGGATGAACAGCGCCGCGATCTGGAGGTTGCGAAAGCGCGCGTCGGCAAAATGCCGCAGATCGAGTATCGGATTGGCCGCTCGCTGATTCTTGAGCAGCACCAGGAACGAAACTGCGCAGAGCACCGTCAGCAGCACGATGCTGCCACGGCCGAACGCGGGTGAGCGCAATTGGGCGATCACGAAGATGAGCGCACTGAGTGCAGTGACGAGGGCGCAGGCGCCGAGCCAGTCGAACGGCAATCGCTGCGCACGCGACCGGGCCTTCACGAGTTCCGCGTTGCTCTCGAGATCGCTCAACCGCCAGACGAGCGCGAGCGCCAGCAGTGCAATCGGCACACGTGCCCAGTACACGGCGGGCCAGCCGGCGAGCTGCACGAGGAATCCGCCTGCCAGTGGCCCGAGACACATGCCCAGGCCCATCAGCATCGTGTAGAAGGCAAGCGCCTTGCGCCGTTGCGAAGGCGGCAGGATGAACGTGACCAGGGCCGGTCCGCAAGCCATCACGAGCCCGGCGCCTATTCCCTGGAACACTCGCGAGACGATCAATGAGGGATACGACGGTGCGATGGCGCAGAGGGCCAGCGCGACCGCGCTGATGAAGAGCCCGATCATGAAGACACGATGATGGCCGTACCGGTCGCCGAGTTTTCCGAACACGAGTGTCAGGCTCGACTGCGCGAGGCCGAACATCGTGATGATCCACTGGATGTCGCGCACGGGAATCTGGAAGGCGGACGTGATCGCCGGGAACGCGACGTTCACCGCCGTGTCGAGTGGTGCGATCAGCGTGCCGAGGCCGACGATCACGATAGCGACCCAAGGTGCCACGGAAGGCACCCCGGCCGATCGTGTGTCAGGCATGAACCGTCAGTCCGACATCAGTCTGCGAATCGCGCCGAAGGCAGTGCTGTCTGCCTGCATCGAACGCTGCAGTACGGTGAAGTGATTCGTCCCGGCCAGCGTGAACTGCTGGCAACTCATCCCGGCCGAACGCACCACTTCGCTATAGCGTTCGGTCTGCGCGATCCAGCCGGCCGGTTCGTCGCCGCCGGCCCAGGCGACGATTCGAGCGTGACCTCCGGGCAATCGCGACAGACAGTCATGGCGACGTGCAGTGGCCGTGTCGATGCGTGCCTGCTCGTTGACACTGATCCGGGTCACGATCTCCGGCTCGTAGATGCCGCTGATGGCTGCCATTGCTGCCACCAGCTCGCCTGGTCGACCCGCGGCATCGCCGGCATGATTCAGTACGCTTGCAGCAAGGTGAGCACCAGCGGAATGACCGATGAGTATCAGCCGGTCGGGATCGGCACCCCAGGCACGCGCCTGGCCGTGACAGAAGCGAACCGCACGAACGATCTGTTCGACCATCGTGTCGAGCGATATGGCAGGACACAGGTCGTAGTTGACGTTGGCGACGACCGCGCCGGCGTCCAGCAAAGGCGGCACGACGAAACTGTGATCGCGTTTGTCCAGCCCGCGCCAGAACCCGCCATGGATGAAAAGCACCATTGCGGCGCCATCGATTGGCCGGGCATCGATGGCCGGGCGGTAAAGATCCAGGATCTCGAGGGCGGCAGGCCCGTAACGGACGTCTTCCTCGCCGATTCCACTCGCGCCCAGCATCGCACGCGCAGCCGCCGACGACCGGGCGAACTCATCGAGATGGCGTTGCGGATCGGCGACGGCCACGCGCGGGTTGTAGATCGGTTCGAGCGCTTCGACAGAAAGTTGCCGCCAGTCATCGGTCATGGCGCGCCCTCCGGAAAGTAACGACGGGCTGGACGATTGATTTCAATTGCGCTCCGTCATCAGCATCGAGCATGGCCGGCACGGCAGCCTCGACCGGACGAGAATGAACGATGCGCCGGGTCTTCGCGTCCTGAGGATAGATGATGACATCTCCCGAAATGCTCGTGATCGAAATGCGACCGGCCAGGGACAGGTTGCCGTCGGCACGCGCCGGTTTCGAATTCACCTTGCACCGTCCTGCACATCGTCGATTTCTTCAATCTCGCTGACAGCGTGTCTGGCATGTCTGCGTCGGTCATCTGGTCCGTCTGTCGGAGGACGATTCAATCAAAGTATAGTATCGCCTGAGGATCGGTCGCACAGCGGCTGAACACAACCAAATCGAACGGGTCGGGCATCGCGCACTTGCGCAACGGCGTGCCTCGACGGAGACATCTCGCCAAATGGCACTCGACTACGACAAGATCCTGAACTGGCCCCTCGAGCCTGTCGTGCACCGCTACACGAGCCGGGACACGATCCTGTATGCGCTGGGTGTCGGCGTAGGCACCGACCCACTCGACGATCGTCAGCTGCGCTTCGTCTTCGAAGAGGCGAATGGATTCGCTGCATTGCCAACCATGGCGGTCGTCCTGGGCAGCCCGGGCTTCTGGGTGCGCAACCCCGCCACGGGCATCGACTGGCAGAAGATCCTGCACGGTGAACAGGAGATCGATTTGCATGGTCCCATCCCCGTTGCCGCCACCCTGGTCGGCAGGACGCGTGTGACGAGCATCGTCGACAAGGGCGCCGACAAAGGCGCACTGATCTACTCCGAGCGCACGCTGCACGACGAGGCCAGCGGTTCCCTGCTCGCCACCTTGCGTCAAACCACCTTCGCGCGGGGCGATGGTGGCTTCGATGGCCCGGCCGGCCCCGTGCGCCCGGTTCACGAGTTGCCCACCCGTGCACCGGACCTTCACTGCGATCTGCCTACCCTGCCCCATGCTGCATTGATCTACCGTCTCTCCGGTGACTACAACCCTTTGCACGCGTCGCCGGCGGTCGCGGCCGCCGCCGGCTTCAAGTCGCCCATCCTGCATGGCCTCTGCACACTGGGCGTCGCCGGCCATGCGATCCTGAAGACCTGCTGCCAGTATGATCCTGCGCGTCTGCGCAGCCTGGCCCTTCGTTTCTCGGCGCCGGTCTATCCAGGCGAGACGATTCGCACCGAGATCTGGCGCGACGACGATATCGTGTCGTTCCGCGCACGAGTGCTCGAACGCGACACGATCGTGTTGAACAACGGCAGGGCCATCTGTACCGCGGCCTGATTCGCCGCTCGAGCAGCAGCCGCAAACCAACCATCTCTTCGTCAAGGATTGCCGTGACCCACCGAGACCGGATACTGCCAGTACCGACTCCCGAAACCCGACACTATTGGGAGGGTGCCAGGCAGGGGAAACTGCGGTTGCAGCAGTGCGATGCCTGCCGTCATGTCTACTTTCCACCGCGTCCGTTCTGCCCCGACTGCGGCTCGCGCAGTGTCGCGATCGTCGACGCATCGGGCCGCGGCCGCCTGTACAGCTACATCATCAATCACCTGCCCACGCCGGGCTTCGACCCGCCCTTCGCGATCGCCGTCGTCGAACTCGACGAAGGCCCCCGGCTGATGAGCAATATCGTCGATTGCGAGCAGACCCCCGAAGCCCTGCAGCTCGACATGCCGCTCGAGGTCACCTTCGAGCGGATCAACGACGAGATCACGCTGCCGCAATTCCGCCCGGCACGCGCCTGACACCGTAGGACCACCGATGATCCCGAACGCAACAGCAATCGTCGGCGCCGCCGAGTCGACAGGGTTGGGCAAGCTGCCCGACATGTCGCAGATCCAGATCCATGCCGACGCCGCCCTGAATGCCTTGGCCGATTGCGGTCTCACGATCCGCGACATCGACGGCGTGGCAACCGCCGGGCACAATCCGACCGAGCTTGCGCATTACCTCGGCCTGGTGCCGTCGTGGGTCGATGGCACTTCCGTCGGCGGATGTTCGTTCATGCTGCACGTCCGTCATGCCGCCGCGGCGATACAAGCCGGACTCTGCAAGACCGTTCTGATCACCCACGGTGAGAGCGGCAGGCATCAGATCGGGCGCCACAACGCGTCGATCTTTCCGTCCACCTTCCAGATGCAGTTCGAACAGCCTTACGGCGTGAGTCGGCCACCGACCATGTTCACGATTCCCGTCCTGCGCATGATGAAGGAGACCGGCCTCACCGAGGAGCAGCTGGCGATGGTCGCCGTCGTGCAGCGCGAATGGGCTGCCTTCCATCCGCGCGCAAGCTTCCGCGATCCGATCACGGTCGACGACGTGCTGAATTCGAAGATGATCGCATGGCCTTTCCGATTGCTGATGTGCTGCCTGGTCACCGACGGCGGCGGCGCGCTCGTGCTGACCTCGGCCGAACGCGCCGCCGATTTTCCGACACGCCCGGTCTACATTCGCGGCGCAGGCGAAAGTGTCGAGGCGCCGTTGGTCAGCCAGATGTCGGACTTCACGCGTTCGCGCGCGTTCCGTATCGCTGGCAAGCAGGCGTTCGACGAGGCGGGCATCACCCACGCGGACGTCGATCACCTGATGATCTACGACGCGTTCGCGCATCTGCCGATCTATGGACTGGAAGATCTCGGTTTCGTCGGGCGCGGCGAAGCAGGCGCGTTCATTGCCGACGGCAACACGCGTCCCGGTGGACGATTGCCACTCAACACCAATGGCGGCGGTCTTTCTTACATGCATTCGGGCATGTACGGCATGTATGCGTTGCAGGAAGGCGTGCGTCAGATGCGTGGTACCTCTCCGGCTCAGGTGCCAGGCGCTCGAATCTCCGTCGTGCACGGCGTCGGAGGCATGTTCGCCGCTGCAGGTACAGTCGTGTTGACCAACGTTCGCTGAACGATCCCTGGCGCGCCCATTCCAGCAGTCCATCGGTGCATCGCGCCGCTGCAACAGGAGTCCCCTTCATGACCCAGCCATCACAGATGAACTTCATCCGCCTCGACGGTTTCGGCGGTCCCGACGTCCTCGTGCCCGATCGGATGGCCGTGCCTGCGCCCGCCGACGACGAGGTGTTGATCAAGGTTGCCGCGGCCGGCGTGAACCGGCCCGACGTTCAGCAACGGATGGGCTTGTACAACCCGCCGCCCGGCGCCAGCGCGGTACCCGGACTCGAAGTGGCCGGCGAGGTGGTTGCGATGGGCAGCAACGCAACGCGCTTCAAGATGGGCGACAGGGTCTGCGCACTGGTGTCGGGTGGCGGTTACGCCGAGTACTGTGTCGCACCCGAAGCACAGACACTGCCCGCCCCCCGCGGACTGTCGTTGATCGAAGCGGGTGGTGTGCCCGAGACCTATTTCACGGTCTGGACGAACGTCTTCGATCGCGGACGCCTTCAGCCCGGCGAGACGCTGCTGATCCACGGAGGATCGAGCGGCATCGGCACGACGGCCATCCAGCTGGCGCGCGAGTTCGGCGCAAGAGTGTTCGTGACCGCCGGCAGCGACGACAAATGCGCGGCCTGCGTCGCCCTGGGCGCCGAACGCGCGATCAACTATCGGCAGGAAGATTTCGTGGCTGTTTCCAAGTCGGTGACCGACGGACAAGGCGTGAATCTGATTCTCGACATGGTCGGTGGCGACTATCTCGCGCGCAATCTGGACGCACTGGCCATCGAAGGACGCCTGGTCCAGATCGCCTGGCTCGGCAGTTCGAAGATTTCGGCCGATTTCATGAAGCTGATGACCAAGCGCCTGACCTGGACGGGATCGACGCTGCGACCCAGGACCGTCGAACAGAAGGCCGAAATCGCCCGCTCGCTCGCCGACAGGGTATGGCCACTGCTCGAGAGCGGCAAGGTCAAACCCCTGGTGTTCAAGACGTTCCCGCTCGCCCAGGCCAACGAGGCGCACCGGCTGATGGAGTCGAGCGATCACATCGGCAAGATCATCCTGACCGTGTGATCGTCCGGCGGTGTGATCGTCCGGCGGTGTAATCGTGAGATCGCCCGTCACTTCGACCGATGTGGTCGAAGCCGGCGTTGCACCACTACTCTTCGTATCCCGGATTGACCCGATCGAGAACACGCATCATCGCCTCGAAGAACATGCGTTCACGTTCGGCAGGCGGATGGCCGGGGTCGGGTGCCGGCGATTGCACGCGAGCGACAATGTCGTCCGACATCACCGCGAGAGGCCGTTGCGTGGCCATCGCAGCCAGCTGGGCGCGGCATATCCGCTCGAGTCGGTACAGACGTCGATAGGCCTGGGCGATCGTCTCGCCGACGACGAGCACGCCGTGATTCTTCATGAAGAGAATCGGCTTGCCGCCCAGCACGGCAGCGAGGCGCTCACCTTCTTCGATCGTATCGGCGATACCGGCGTAGTCGTCGTCGTAGGCCACCTGCTCGTGGTAGAACGCTGCAGTCTGGCTCAGCGGCAACAGGCGGTTGTCCTGCAACATGTTGAGTGCGAGCGTCCAGTGCTGATGGGTATGCAGCACGACCTTGGTCCCGGTGATGCGGTGGATCGGGGCATGGATGCACTGCGCAGAGCGCTCGACGACGCCTTGGCCATCGAGCGTCGCACCAGACTCGTCGAACACCATCAGTTCGCTCGCGCGGGCCTCCGACCAGTGGAAACCGAATGGCAGGATCAGGTATCGATCGTCCGCGCCCGGAACCGTCACCGTGAAATGATTGTCGATGCCCTCTTCGAGCTCGTGGATGACAGCCAATCGGTACGCAGCGGCGAGCTGGATCCGGGCGTGCTTGACCGAATCGATGGAACGCACACCCGCAATCGAGTGAACAGACATTGAATGACTCCTTGATCGAGATTGCGGTGCGCGTTCAGTCGTTGTCGCCGAGCACCAGGTTGAGTTTTCCGTTGCGCACGTCCACGTCGCGCAGCAGCAGCCGTGCGAGAGCCTGTTGCGGGTCGTTTTCGTCCAGTTCCCAGACGGGTGTCCGGGCCAGGGTTTCTGCAACCAGCGGCTGCAGGAGCGCCGAGACGGTCCCCACCGATTCGCGCGACACCCCCGGGAATTCGAAGCGCGTCAAGACCGGCTGGTCGAGAAAGAATTGCCCCGACGCCGCGTCGAATCGTGGTCTGGCGCCGACCTCGATCAGCCCTTCCGGCAGTTTCTGCGCACCGAGGGTGGATCGCGCGAGGGCCTCGACATAGAGAAGCGGTGAATCGTCGAGCATGCGCACCTGCGGAGAGACGAGCGTCACGCAGGCGACACCGGCGAGGCAACGACGCTGCGGAAATCGTGTCGCGAGTTCGTGGGTCAATGCCTGCGCGTCGACCAGTATCACCCGTTGCTCGGCAAGCGCCGCATGCATCGAGAACGCCGCCGTCGCCAGCAACGACATGCGCACCACCGCTCTGTATGACACGTCGGTCATTCGGCTCGCCCGACACGCTCGGGGTCGTTGCCGGAAAACGCCGCAGTGCGGGTATCAGCCCGATCGGATGAATCCATGGCCCGCCTCCCTGCGAACAAACGTAGAGTGTAATCGCTGCGGTCCGAACCTGGGGCGGCCGATGCCGTCCTGCCAATCCGTACCCTCCAGGCCTCCGGCGGACGATGCCTGACTGTGAATCCATGGCAAGATCCCGGACGCAGCGCCTGGAGCAAATGCGGTCGGCACGTGCCCGGTGCGGTGATCCCAAGCTCACCATGGTTCATTCGACGAGGAGACTGGCCGTGTTTGATTTCGACGCTGTCGAGCGCGACTATGCGCATGCTCGTGAACATTTTCAGCTGAGTATCCCGACGCATTTCAACTTCGCCTACGATGTCATCGATCATTGGGCGAACCACGCCGATCAAACGGCCATCGTCGCCGTCGACCGAAGTGGCGAAGACCGTCGCGAGATCAGCTACTCGGCGCTCGCCAGCGCGTCCAACCGATTCGCCAATGCCATGCGACGGATCGGTTTGACCAAAGGCGATCATGCCGTCGTCGTGATCGGTCGTATTCCGGCCTGGTATGACGTGCTGTTCGGCTGCATGAAGCTAGGCGTGGTCGCGATGCCCGGTACCAATCTGCTGACCGGCAAGGACCTCGCCTATCGGATCAACAAGTCGCGAGCCCGCTGCGTGGTCGTCGCGGCCGAGCATTGTGCAAAGATCGACAGCATCCGCGAACAGTGCCCATCCCTCGAGCATGCGATCGTGGTCGGCGATGCCGGTCCAGGCTGGCTTTCGTTCGACGAGATCTGCGCCGCGGCCAGCGACCGGATCGCGCCCGAAGATCGCGTGGATACGCTCGCCACGGACACGATGATGGCTTATTTCACCTCGGGCACGACCTCGCTGCCCAAGCTGGTGCCGCGCGACTTCGGCTACGGCCTTGCCCAGATCGCGACGGGCCTCTTCTGGATCGACAACCGGCGTGGCGACCTGCACTGGACGCTCACCGACACGGGCTGGGCAAAGGCCGCCTGGGGAATGCTCTTTGCGCAACTGGCCTTGCGCTCACCGATCCTGCTCTACAACGGCGAAGGCGCGTTCGATGCAGCCTTCCATCTGCGCCTGATACAGAAGCTGGGCGTGAAGACGTTCTGCGCGCCGCCCACCGTCTACCGCCTGTTCGCGCAGCAGCCGCTCGACCAGTACGACCTGACGTCGCTGCGCCGCTCGCTGTCGGCCGGCGAACCACTGAATCCCGAGGTGATCCGCTACTGGGAGAAGCACACCGGCTCGATCATCGCCGATGGTTACGGCCAGACCGAAACCATCAATCTCGTCGCGAATTTCCCGGGTCAACCGGTCAAGTTCGGTTCGATGGGACGGCCCGTGCCCGGCTTCGATGTCGATATCGTGGACGACGAGGGCCGGCGCCTGCCCGACAATGAAACCGGCCACATCGCGGTACGGCTCACCGACCCGTGGCCGTCGGGTCTTTTCCACGGCTATCAGACCGATGGCGAGCCCGATACCCAGTCGTTCCACCATGGCTGGTACTACACCGGCGACACCGCACGGCGCGACGAGGACGGCTATTTCTGGTTCGTGGGCCGCGCCGACGACCTGATCAGTTCCGCCGGCTACAGGATCAGTCCGTTCGAGGTGGAGAGCGCACTGCTCGAACATCCCGCGGTTGCGGAAAGCGCGGTGGTCGGCAAAGCCGACGCGACCCGTGGCGAGATCGTCAAGGCATTCATCATTCTCGCCAAAGGGCACGAGGCGTCGGATGCGCTATGCGTGGACATCCAGAACTTCTGCAAGACCACGACCGCGCCCTACAAATATCCCCGCGAGATCGAATTCGTCGCCGAGCTTCCGAAGACCATCTCGGGAAAGATCCGGCGGGTGGATCTGCGGGCACGAGGCTGATCGCTGTTCGCGCCGGCCGGCCGGCCGGTACCTTGTTCGACCAGCCGGCGCGATACCGCTCAATCGATCGCGCGACGTTCGAAATACGCACGCAAACGGGCGGCCGCCTCACGCAGCGTCGGGTGCGAAACGCCGAAGCACAGGCGCATCCAGCCCTCCCCGGTCGGACCGAATGCGCTGCCCGGCGCAAGCCCGACCTTCGCCTTGTCGAGGATATCGAATGCCAGCGCACGGCTGTCGGTCACGCCGTCGACGGCGAAGAACACATAGAACGCCGCCTCTGGCCGAACCACGCGAATGCCGGGTATCGTCTCGAGTGCCTCGCAGATGATGTCGCGCGAGATCTCGCATTGC
>JBGSTN010000219.1:0-10961 GCA_041736455.1 Burkholderiaceae bacterium
ACAATGCCGGCATCCAGCATCGCCAGCCGATGGTCGACCTGGCGCTCGCCGACTGGAACCGGGTCATCGCCACCAACCTGACCGCTGCCTTCATCGTGGGGCGCGCCGCCGCGCGCCGGATGATCGCCCGGGGACAGGGAGGCAAGATCGTCAACATCGGTTCGCTCACCAGCGAGGCCGCGCGCGCCACGGTGGCACCGTACACGGTGGCCAAGGGTGGCATCAAGATGCTGTCGCGCGCGATGGCGGCCGAGTGGGCGCGGTTCGATATCCAGGCCAACTCGATAGGACCCGGTTACATCACCACCGACATGAACGAAGCGCTGGTCAACGACCCGGTCTTCGATGCTTGGGTCAAGAACAGCAATCCGGCGCAGCGCTGGGGCAGACCCGAAGAGCTGGTCGGCACGGCCATCTACCTTGCTTCGGCGGCCTCCGACTACGTCAATGGCCAGATCATCTACGTCGACGGCGGCTGGCTCTCGGTTCTCTGAGCGTTGGCGGTGGCACGTCGATTGCTTTGGTCAATTCTCCTGCCCCAAAATGTTCCGGAGAAAATAATTGGCCAATCACACCTGCGGTCCCGACTGCAATCATTCCGGTCACGAGACGAACGGCGGCGAGATCGCCGAGGAATTCGCCACGGCGCGACGCTCGTTCATGCGAGATGCGTTCCTGGTCGGTGGCGCTTCGGCGACGCTGGGATCGCTGGGGCTCGCAACGAGCACGCCGGCCGTTGCCCAGGGCAATTCGCCACGAAACGACCAGCAGCGCCATTTCTATATTCCGGCGACCGATCGCACGGTCATGTGGGGGTATTTCAGCAGACTTGCTGAGCCGGTCGTGACGATCGAATCCGGCGATTACGTCACGATCGAGACACTGACCCACCACGCCAATGACGATTCGGATCGAATGATCAAGAGTGACCCGGGTGCGGAGTCCGTCTTCTTCTGGGATTCGAAGCGCAAGGGCGTGGACCGCCGGGGCGCGGGGCCGATGGATGCGAAAGTGGGCGCCGGCGGTGGTCAAGGGGTGCACATCTGCACCGGCCCCGTGCGTGTGAATGGTGCGCAACCCGGCGATGTGCTCGAGGTGCGGATCATCGATGTCAAACCGAGAGCGAGCGCGAATGCCGCTTTCAAGGGCCGCGCCTTCGGCAGCAATGCCGCCGCCAACTGGGGATTTCACTACGGCGATACGCTCACCGAACCCAAGAAGCGCGAGGTCATCACGATCTACGAGATCGATGCGACCGGCGAGCGGAACTGGGCTCGCGCCGTCTACAACTATCGCTGGACACCACAGACCGATCCGTTCGGCATCGTCCACGCGACGATCGACTATCCCGGCGTTCCTGTGGATCACGCCACCATCGAGAAGAAGACCGGAATCCTGGAAGGCCTGCGCATTCCCGTGCGACCGCACTTCGGCACCATGGGGTTGGCGCCCGCAGAGGCCGACATCGTCACGTCGATTCCACCGAACCATACTGGTGGCAACATCGACAACTGGCGAATCGGCAAGGGCGCCGCGATCTACTATCCGGTCGCCGTGCCGGGCGGCATGTTCAGCGTCGGCGACCCGCACGCTTCGCAGGGTGACTCCGAACTCTGCGGAACGGCGATCGAGTGCTCGTTGACCGGCACGTTCCAGTTCATCCTGCACCCGAAGTCGTCACTGCCCGGGACGCCGCTCGATTCGCTGCAATACCCGCTCCTGGAGACAGCCGACGAGTGGCTGGTTCATGGTTTCAGCTATGCAAACTATCTGGCGGAACTCGGCCCCGACGCGCAGAACGCGATCTATTCGAAGTCGTCGATCGACAGGGCCATGCGCGACGCCTACCACAAGATGCGCCACTTCCTGATGACGACCCAACGCCTGGGCGAGGATGAAGCGATCTCGTTGATGTCGGTCGCGGTGGATTTCGGCATCACGCAGGTGGTCGACGGCAACTGGGGCGTGCACGCCATCGTCAGGAAGGAAATCTTCCCGGCCCGGGAAACATGATCGGAGGCAGGCGCCAGGGGTTCAGCGCTCGTCGTTCGCCTGCCGTTCTCGCATCGGGTAGCGCATCGCATCGACCATTCGTTCCGTGGCCGCCGACGGCTGCGGTGTGAACAGGCTCACTGCAATCGCGAGAAGAAAGCCGACCGGCACGCCGAAGACTCCGGCTGCGATCGGATCGATCGACCAGATCAGGTCATCGATCGGCGCAGTGCGCGGTATGCCGAAGATCAGTTCGCGCAGCCAGGGCTGGTTCAAGGCCATGTAGGCGAATGTCGTGCCCAGACCGCCCAGCATGCCGCACACCGCACCGAGTCCGGTCGCCCGCTTCCAGAAGATGCCGAGGATGAGCACCGGGAAGAAACCCGCTGCGGCGAAAGAGAACGCCGCAGCGACCAGGAACAGGATATCGGCCGGTCGCTGCGCGGCGGTGAACGCGGCAGACATCGCCACGAACAGCAGCAATACCTTGGACAGCGTAATACGGCGTCCGGTAGCCGCGTCGGGATTGATGACGCGGTAGTACAGGTCGTGCGACAAGGCATTGGAGATCGTGAGCAGCAGGCCATCGGCAGTGGACAATGCCGCCGCCATGCCGCCCGCTGCGACGAGTCCCGATACCACGTAGGGCATGCCCGCGATCTCCGGTGCGGCCAGAACGATGATGTCACTGCCGATGTAGAGTTCCGCAAGTTGCACGATGCCATCGAGATTCACGTCTTCGAGCGAGATGAGTCCTTCGTCCACGAGTTGCCACTGACGGATCCAGGCCGGCAACTCCGAAAACGAGGCGCCGACGACGTCGGAGTAGATCGTGAACTTCACCAGCACCGCGAGCGCCGGCGCGCTCAGGTAGAGCAGCGAGATGAAGGCCAGCGACCACCCTGCCGAGTTGCGCGCAGTCTCGACCGACGGCGTGGTGTAGTAGCGCACCAGGATATGCGGCAGCGCCGCAGTGCCGATCATCAGGCAGAACATCAACGCGAGGAAATTGCGCCGGGATACATCGCGCTCTTGCGGATCGGCACCCGGGTAAGGCTCGCCATGGCGCACGATCTGCTCGCCGCGAGCGCCGTAGCGCAGTTCGCTCTGCCACAGTGCCGTGGCGCCGGCGACATCCACGGGAAAGCGCAACAGCGCGCGTTCGGCGGCGCGCAACTCGGCATCGGATGCGAGATCGACGCTGAGTGCGGCGACCTCACTGGCCAATCGGCTGCGTTCGGCCTCGAAACTGGTCTGCGGATCGATCAGTTTCTGTTTCGCCGAATCAGCCCGCTCGCGGAAGATGCGGCGCACGTCGTTCTCGGCACGATCCTTGATCAGATTCTCTTCGATCTGCGTCACCTGCTTCAACTGCGATCCGTAGGCGAGTTGAGGGACCGGATTGCCGGTCTGGATGATCGACAACCAGACCACCGGCACCATGTAGGCGATGATCAGCACGGTGAACTGGGAAACCTGCGTCCACGTCACTGCGCGCATGCCGCCCAGGAACGAACACACCAAGACGCCACCAAGCCCGAGGAAGATGCCTATCTGGAATTCGACGCCGGTCAGGCGCGACGTGATGAGGCCGACGCCATAGATCTGCGCCACGAGATAGGTGAACGAGCAGAGGATCGTGATCGCGATACCGATCAGGCGCGGGATGTGCCCGCCGAAGCGGGCGCCGAGAAAATCGGGAATCGTGTATTCGCCGAACGAGCGCAGGTAGGGAGCCAGCAGCAACGCGACCAGCACATAGCCGCCCGTCCAGCCCATCACGAACGCGAGGCCCTGATAGCCGGCGCTGTAGAGTCCTCCGGCCAGGCTGATGAACGAAGCCGCCGACATCCAGTCGGCCGCCGTCGCCATGCCATTGAACATTGCCGGCACACGACGCCCGGCGACGTAGAATTCCACCGGGTCGCTGGTGCGGGTGGCGATCCCGATCGCCGCATAGAAGATCACGGTGGCGCCCAGGAACACGTATCCGATGGTGTGGCGTGCCATGCCCCGACGTTCCAGCCAGGCCAGCACGAGCACGAACACGATGAACCCTGCCGAATAGAGCAGATAGGAGCGACGCCACCTCGCCTCGACGGGGTCGGCCGCCACGGGTGCGAGGTCGGCCGAACCGTGACGAATGCGCCGGTCGCGCCGGTTCATGACGATCGCATAGAGCACGGTGATCGTGAGGTAGACCAGCAGGGCGCCCTGGGCACCGACCCAATAGGAAAACGGCCAGCTGAAGAAGTCCAGCCTGCTCAGTTCGCGGGCATACGACGATACGCCGAAGGTCGCGAAGAACCAGAACGCAAGCAGCACCGATACCAGCGCAACATTGCCCCGCCAATAGCGGGCGGCCCTTGCGCGCGCGCCTGCCGTTGCCTTCCTGTCAGTCATTCTTGCGACCACTCATCGGTCGGGTGAGCCAATCGGAATTCTCTTTCACGAAACAACGTTCCGAAGGCCTTTTGCATCGCCTTTTCCGGCCCGGACGTTCGCGGCGCGCGCGATTTCGCTACCATACCGTCATTGGACCCGACACGCTCGTTCGGGCAGTTCATTTCGCTACGCGCGCGCCAGAAAGCTCGCGGCACGTGTCGTCTTCTTCCGACCTTCGCCCCGCTGGAGCCCCCATGACCCCCATCAAAGCCGACGATCTCGTCGAATCGATCGCCGCCGGTCTGCAGTTCATCAGTTACTACCATCCCCGGGACTTCATCGAACATCTCGCGCGTGCCTATGCCCTCGAGGAATCGGCACCGGCGCGCGACGCGATCGCCCAGATCCTGAGCAACTCCCGGATGAGTGCCGAAGGACATCGCCCGATGTGCCAGGACACGGGCATCGTCAACGTGTTCCTGAAAGTCGGCATGGGCGTGCAACTGGCCGGATTCAAGGGGTCGCTGGTCGACGCCGTCAATGAAGGCGTCCGGCAGGGCTACATGAATCCGGACAACAAGCTGCGCGCATCGGTCGTCGACGATCCGCAGTTCGCCCGCCGGAACACTGCCGACAACACACCGGCCGTCGTCCATGTCGAGTTGGTGCCGGGCAATACGATCGACGTCCAGCTCGCGGCCAAGGGCGGCGGTTCGGAGAACAAGTCCAAGTTCGTGATGCTGAACCCGTCGGATTCCGTGGTGGACTGGGTGCTCAAGACGGTGCCGACCATGGGCGCCGGCTGGTGCCCGCCGGGCATGCTGGGTATCGGCATCGGCGGGACCGCAGAGAAAGCGATGTTGATGGCCAAGGAATCGTTGATGGGCACCATCGACATGTTCGAACTCCTCGAGCGAGGCCCGGCGAACAAGGTCGAGGAACTGCGCATCGAGCTCTATGAAAAAGTCAATGCGCTCGGCATCGGCGCACAGGGCCTTGGCGGCCTGACGACGGTGCTCGACGTCAAGATCCAGATGTACCCGACTCACGCCGCGTCCAAGCCGGTCGCGATGATTCCCAACTGCGCGGCAACGCGCCACGCCCACTTCGTGCTCGATGGCTCGGGGCCGGCCTACTGCGAACCGCCCCCGTTGTCGGTCTGGCCCGATGTGCAGTGGGCGCCCGACCGCGAGAAGTCACTGGCGGTCGACCTGGATACACTCACGCGCGAGCAGGTGGCAGCCTGGAAACCCGGCCAGACGCTGTTGTTGTCGGGCCGCATGCTGACGGGCCGTGATGCGGCTCACAAGCGGATCGCCGACATGCTCGCCCGAGGCGAGAAGCTGCCGGTCGACTTCACCGGTCGTGCGATCTACTACGTGGGTCCGGTCGATCCGGTCGCCGGCGAGGTGGTGGGTCCGGCCGGCCCCACGACATCGACCCGCATGGACAAGTTCACCGAAATGATGCTTGCCGAAACGGGTCTCATCACGATGATCGGCAAGGCCGAGCGCGGGCCGACCGCGATTGCGGCGATTCGCAAGCATCGGGCCGCCTACCTGATGGCCGTCGGAGGAGCGGCCTATCTGGTCGCGAAGGCAATCAAGTCGTCGCGCGTGGTGGCGTTCGAAGATCTCGGCATGGAGGCCATCTACGAGTTCGACGTGAAGGACATGCCCGTCACGGTCGCGGTGGACTCGACCGGTGAATCGGTCCACGAGACCGGTCCACGAATCTGGCAGTCGAAGATCGGCAAGATACCCGTTGTTGCACCCTGACACGGCCGCGTCGTGGCGCACTCGACGAGGGGTCTTCTTTCGCCAGCGCGCCGGACACGACCGGCGGCAAGCCGCACGGGCCCGTGTCATTCTCCCTGGCACTGTCCGGGCCGGATATTTGCCTGGGCAGTGCGACCTGAAAGGAAAATCTCTCATGAACCAGACCCTTCCCAATCCCGTAAGCGGCGAACGCATCACATTCAGCGGCAAGGCAGGGCCGCTCAGCATCTTCGTGGCAGGCTCGGGGCCCGCCCTGCTGCTCGTTCACAGCATCAACGCGGCCGGCTGTGGTGCGGAAGTTCGCCCGTTGCACGAGCACTACCGCAAGAATCGGACGGTATTCACCGTCGACCTGCCGGGCTTCGGCCTGTCCGATCGGTCGGATCGCAGCTACTCACCCCGACTGATGACCGATGCGGTGCTGTCGGCAAGCGAACAGGTGCGCAAACGGTGCGGGCCGGAACCGTTCGACGCCCTCGCCGTCTCGCTGGGATGCGAATATCTGGCGCGTGCCGCCGTCGAATCACCCGACCTGTACCGCAGCATCGCGCTGGTGAGCCCGACGGGATTCAACGGCAAGGGTGGTTCGAGGCGCGGCGCGCCAGGCAGCACTCGTGAGATACCGCTGATGCATCGGGTGTTGCGCGGACCGGGCGATGTCTGGGGTGGCCCGCTGTTTCGCGCGCTCACGCGACCGCCGGTGATACGCTATTTCCTCGAACGCGCGTGGGGCCAGAAGAAGATCGACGAGACCCTCTGGGAGTACGACGTGTTGACGACGCGCCAACCCGGTGCCGAACACGCGCCACTGCACTTTCTGTCGGGCAAACTCTTCAGCGCCGACATCCACTCGATCTACGAGCGACTCACGATGCCGGTCTGGATGTCGCATGGCGTACGCGGCGACTTCACCGACTATCAAGGCAAGGAACTGGTCGCCTCACGCGAGAACTGGCAGTTCACGGTCTTCCAGACCGGTGCGATGCCGTACTTCGAACAGACCGAACACTTCACGAAGTCCTACGACACGTTTCTGGCAAGCGCGACGCGCGAATCGGCTACGCCACCAGTGGAAACGTCACCGCAGTGAACCACGCGAACGCCACGGCATTGGCGAGAGCGGCGACGAACGGATTGCGCGTCTGGTGGAAGGCCCAGCGACTGAACAATCCGTAAGCGATGAACATCAGCAGTATCGCCGGCACGATGATCGCCAGAAACGCAAGCTTGGCCGGGTTCAATGCAATGGCCAGCGTCAGCGACAACAGGAAGGAAATCTTGGTGATCAGGTAGGCTGCTGGCGCGGCATCGGCGCCACGCGTGTGCCATTCGTCCGCGACGAAGTACAGCAGCATACCCACCAGCATCACCGCGATGATCGGCCTGCGCACCGGTATCGGCGCCAGGTTGAAGATGTAGGTGTCGAGTGCCAGGCCGATGACCAGACTCGTGTAGACGCTCATCCCGATCGCCGCGAGCCAGAAGGTTCTCGTCTTCAACCAGCCGACCTCCGGTGCGCGACGCCGGGCCCATGCCAGCGTGGCAATGGTCAACCAACCATAGAGTCCGAAGTGCAGGACGAGATAGTCGCCCAGCAGGATAGGCATCAGGTCGCTCGTCGACACTTGCCAGAGGATGAGCGGCGTGAGCAGCGCAGGCAGCAACGCCAGAAGCCACTCGTGACGCCAGGTCCGCCTGACTTTCAGGACGCGCCAATCCCCGGGCGCGGAATTGCCCGGAATACCGATGTCGGGCAGGCTGTCCGAACCGGCCGGCGCAGGCGGTCCACCCGTCAGGCCTCGTGGCAGCAGTCGCGACAGCGGCCAACCGAGTGCGACCAGGCCGGCGAGCAGCAAGGCAATCCAGGGACCTCGGGCATCGACGAACGGAACGATCGGTCCGGTTTCGCCGAACGATGCCTGAAGCCATGCCAACGATTCGCGCTGCGTCGTCGCGCTGAACAGGACACTGATGTGTTCGACGTCCGGTGACAGGACAGCGCGACGCGCGGTACCTTCATTGAAATCGCCGTAGGTCGTGCTCAATGCGGGCGCGGCATTCGCATCGGACACGATCACGCGCAGAGCTTCGCTGGCAATGAATGCCGGCTCCCAGGCACCCGCAATCACGAGCAGATTGGACGGACTGTCCGGAGGCGACTCGGCCGATATGGTCGGCGCATAGAGCGACACGCCGATGGTCGCCTTGACGTCCCGATGAGCCTGAGCATGCCGGACGACCAGGTCGGACGCCATCGAATGACCGATCACCGCGTAGCCACCCTGCTCACCGGTGATCGACTTAGCGACGTTGCGAATGCTGTCGAGGCTGTCGAGCAGGGTTCGCTGGGCCGTCGGATAGTCGTCCATGCCACCCGACATCGGTAGCGCATTGCGGCCGTGGCCGGGAAAGTCGAAAGTGATCGCAGCAATGCCGTTGCTTGCCAGGGTGAGCGCGAACGGCTGCATCAGTTGCTGCGATCCCGCAAAGCCGTGGGCGATGATGGCGACGGGTGCGCGTTCGCCCTCGGCCAAAGCCGCCGGCCTGAAGATCGTTGCCGGTATGCCATCGGTGACGATCCGCTCGATCGACACATTCTTCGAAGCGAATTGCATATGCCAGACGGATATCGTAATCGCGATCGCAGCAACCGCCGCGACCACGGACGGACCAAGCCATTCACGTCGCCACATGATCAGCACCCCTTTGGAGGACAGAGGCCATCGACCCGTACGGGCCTTCGTTCGAGGTATGGCCTATCGTCTGCCGGCGTGCAAAGGTTGCGCCTGCATGGCCCTGGCGCAGTCAGGGTCGCTCGCATGGCGCTGCTTGCCGTCACGCATCGATGCGCAACTGTCATCGTCACGGATGACTCGAGATGCCACTGTCGACGACGACGTCTCGACGCGTCAACGCGACGAGACGTCAAGCTGTCGAGTCATCGAGGTACATCCGTCTATGAAAGAATGGCGCGATGATGTCTCGCCGATCTTGCGTCGAGGAATCCGAGCGTCTCCACGTCACGATCCGATGACTTGGCGATGCGTCAGGAGTCGACGCGGCAATCAGGCGCAGCGCGTCGATGCCGCCCCCAAGGTGTCAGCAAGCCGGGTCGGTAATCATGACCATCTGAAAACATCGACGCAGCGAAACGGGTTGCTTGCGTGCAACGCCATCACCGCGAATTCGCCGCACCCGCAAAATTGAAGTGCCGACCTGGCGCGGCATCGAAGAGCGCGCGGGTATACGCGTGCTGCGGATTGCCGAATACTTCGGCAGCGCTACCGTATTCCACCACCCTGCCCTTCGACATCACGGCGACCTGATCGCAGATCTGCGCGGCAACACGTAGATCGTGGGTGATGAACAGGATCGCCACCGACAGGCGCTCCTGAATCTCGTCCAGCAACCTGAGCACCTGTGCCTGTACCGACACGTCGAGAGCGGAAACGGCTTCGTCGGCAACGAGCAATTCCGGATCCATCGCGAGCGCCCGCGCGATGCAGATACGCTGTCGCTGCCCGCCGGAGAACTCGTGAGGGAAGCGATCGAGCGAACCGGGGTCCAGGTGCACCAGTTCCATCAGCTCCGCGGCACGGGTCTTCGCCGATCGCGCATCCACGCCATAGTTCATCGGCCCTTCGATGATCGATTGTCCGACGGTCCGGCGTGGATTGAGCGACCGGTACGGATCCTGGAAGACGATCTGGACCTTGCGCCGCATGTCGTGGAGCTGCCGCCTGCTGCTGGCCGCGATATCCTTGCCCGACAGCATGATGCTGCCGCTGCTCGAATCGATCAGGCGCGTCACGCAGCGCGCCACCGTCGATTTGCCGGAACCCGATTCGCCGACGATGCCCAGTGTCTCGCCCTGGCGGATCTTGATGTCGACGTCGATGGCGGCAAGGACCTCCCGCCGCCCGCCGGCAAACGAATGCGTGACATAGCGTTTGGCCAGCTTTTCCGTACGCAGCACCACCGGTGTCGTCGAGCCGATCGGTCGCCGTCGCGCCAGTTCGTGGCTGGGGACCGCGGCCACCAGCATCTGCGTATAAGGGTGTCGTGGATGCGCGAGCACTTCGTTCGCCGGTCCGACTTCGACCAGTTCGCCGCGCTTGAGCACGGCGACTCGATCCGCGATCTCGGCCACGACGCCGAAATCATGCGTGATGAACAGCACGCCGGTATTGCGCGCGACCTGCAATTCCTTGACCAGCGTGAGGATCTGCGCCTGTGTGGTGACGTCGAGCGCCGTCGTGGGTTCATCGGCAATGAGCAGCACGGGTTCGAGGATCAGCGCCATCGCGATCATGATGCGCTGCCGCTGCCCCCCCGACAGCTGGTGCGGATACGACTCGAACATGCGTTCCGGATCGGGCAGATGCACCTGCCCGATCATGTGCAGGATCCTTTCACGTCGCTGTGCGGGAGCAAGGTCCGTATGCTCGGAGAGCACCTCGTCGATCTGGTCGCCGCAGCGCATCACCGGATTCAACGCCGTCATCGGCTCCTGGAAGATCATGCCCATCCGCGTGCAGCGCAGCTGCCGCAAGCGCGCTTCGTCCGCGCCGACCAGTTCTTCGCCTTCGAGACGTATCGAGCCCCCGGTGACCTTCAACGCCTTCGCGAGCAGGCCCATGACCGAAAACGAGATCACCGACTTGCCCGAACCCGATTCGCCCACCAGGCAGACGATCTCGCCGGGCGCCACACTCAGACTGACGTCCTGAACGGCGTAGCCGCGATCGCCGCCGCGCGGCAGCCCGATCGTCAGCGCATCGATCGCGAGCACGACGTCGGCCCGGC
>JBGSTN010000231.1:0-1502 GCA_041736455.1 Burkholderiaceae bacterium
CGGCTCGTTGCAGGTCTACGAGAGTGAACGGGAGTTCGCCAGCGCCGCCGAAGGCTGGCAGATACGCGCAGCAGCGGGCATCGAGTTCGAACACGTGCGCGGGATGCAGCTGGACCGGTTGCAGCCGGGACTGGCACCGGCCGTCGTGGCGGGCACCTTCGTGCCGCACTGGGAAACCGTCAGTGACCCGCGCGAGATCTGCCTGTCGCTGTTCGGACACCTGACCAGCCATGGCGCCACCTATCGTCACGACGAAGTGCGCCGTATCGTTCCTGCCGAGTACACCGTCACCCTGGAATTCGAACGCCATCCACCCGTGCAGGTTCCGCAGGTGGTGATTGCCGCGGGCGCCTGGTCCGCGCCCCTCGCAGCCCAGCTCGGCGACCTGATCCCCCTCGATACCGAACGCGGCTACAACACGACGTTGCCGGCAGGTGCATTCGATCTCAGGAGACAGATCGTCTTCGGCGGCCGTGGCTTCGTGGCCACGCCGCTGGCGACAGGGATCCGCATCGGCGGCGCTGTCGAATTCGGCGGGCTGCACCTGCCTCCAGACTTTCGACGGGCGCGCGCCATGCTGGATCACGCGGCGCGACTGCTGCCGTCGCTGCAGACCGAAGGCGGAACGCCATGGATGGGGTTCCGACCCTCGCTGCCCGATTCGCTCCCGGTGATCGGCCGTGCACGCGATACGCGGCGTGTCGTCTATGCATTCGGACATGGCCACCTCGGCCTCACGCAAAGTGCGGCTACCGGGCGTCTGGTCGCCGACCTGCTGGCGCGGGCGGGAGATGCCTCGGCGAGCAGCGAGATTCCGTTGGCACCGTTTCGCGCCGACCGATTCGCGCGACGACCATGAAAAAATGGGGTGACCACACGGCCACCCCATCTCCCCCTTCCTCCAGCAATCGCCTGGCCCGGCTGGTTTGCTCTCGAGGGCCTCGGACACGAGGGAACATGCAATCGCCATGCCAGACATTCCCGCTGCGATCGCCTGACCGTCAAATTGCCTTTGGCGTCATGCACTTGTCGCGCCCGGCATAATAGGCATCCCCTTCGCGACGCACCGTCCGGTGTCGTCACACCTGAGAAATCGACACCATCCGTCATAAGCACCGACGTGAAGTCCTGCACGCCTGATCAGTCGACAACGCCCGTCTCCGGCTCAGCCGTCGGCGTCGGCGTCGCCAATGCCCGCACCGGCGCGAATGTCGTGACGATTGCCGCGATCGATTCGTTGTTGCCGCAGACCCAGTGCAGGCGCTGCGGCTACCCGTCGTGCAACGAATATGCGCGGGCGCTGGCGTCAGCCGGCACGCTGCCGAATCGCTGCCCACCCGGTGGCCAGCAGGGTGCCGACGAACTGGCCCGTCTGTTGGGAATGCCCCCCCTGCCTCTGGATCCCGAATGCGGACCGACGGGTCCGCGCCTGGTCGCGCTGATCGATCCTGCGGTCTGCATCGGCTGCACGAAGTGCATCGTGGCCTGCCCGGTCGATGCGA
>JBGSTN010000293.1:0-2099 GCA_041736455.1 Burkholderiaceae bacterium
GACGGTCCGCTCGACGAGACCCGTGCGCAACCAGACGCGATTGCCGATCTGCAGGTTGCGCGAGCGCTTGACGCGCTCGCCGTCTACCAGCACACGTCCGTTCTCGAGCGCCGTCTGCGCGAGCGAGCGCGTCTTGAAGAATCGCGCCGCCCAGAGCCACTTGTCGACGCGCACACCGGCGAGATCGGCCGGTGCTGCCTCGATGTCGGAACGCGCGTTCGCCATCGTCGCGCTCAATGACCTTCGAATGTCACCAGCACATTGAGCGCCAGTCCGGATTCACGCAGTTTCGCGCTGCCGCCCAGTTCCGGCAGATCGACGATCGCAGCGCCTTCGACGATCTCTGCGCCGAGTCGCTCGAGCAATTTTCGGGCGGCCATCATGGTGCCACCGGTCGCCACGAGATCGTCGATCAGCAGCACGCGGTCGCCCGGGCGGCAGGCATCGGCATGCAACTCCACCGTCGCGCTGCCATATTCGAGTTCGTATTGTTCGGAGATGGTCGTGAACGGCAGCTTGCCTTTCTTCCGGATGGGCACGAACCCGAGATTCAGCTCATAGGCGACGATCGATCCCAGGATGAAGCCGCGTGCATCGATCCCCGCGACCAGCGTGATCCCGCGGTTCATGTATCGATGCACGAACACATCGACCAGGACGCGCAGCGTCCTCGGGTTCTGCAACAGGGGCGTGATATCACGGAACACGATACCGGGCTGCGGCCAGTCGGGTACGCTACGGATCTCCTGCTTGAAGAAATCGGTGTTGATCGGGCTGGAGCGGTTATCCATGGCAGGCAGGCCGTGACGTCGACAGGTCAGTTTAGCGCGGCTTTGCTAGACTCGAATGCGATCGGGCACGGGCCCCTCGCCGCTTGCATGCCGCTCGCCCTCGAATGGAGATTCCCCGTCATGTCCACGCCATTGCTCGAACGTCATTTCGAAGACTATCAGGCGGGGGAAGTGTTCGAGTTCGGCGACAAGCTGATCACACGAGAAGAAATCATCGCGTTCGCGACCGAGTACGACCCGCAACCGTTCCATCTCGACGAGGACGCGGCGCGACAGAGCCATTTCGGCGGACTCGTGGCCAGTGGCTGGATGACCTGTGCGGTGATGATGCGCATGCTGGTCGATCACTATATTTCCCGTGTCGCCAGCATGGGCTCACCAGGCCTCGAGGAGATCCGCTGGCTGAAGCCGGTTCGCGCCGGCGATCGTCTGCGCGTGCGCGTCACCATCACGTCGACTCGCCTGTCGGCCAGCAAGCCGGACCGGGGCTTCGTGCTCGCGGAACAGGCGGTGCTCAACCAGAACGACGACATCGTGCTGACCGTGCGCGGCACTGGAATGTACCGGACACGTGCGGCCTGAGCAGGCGTGGTCCGGGCCGGCGGGGCTGTCGACGGTTGGGCTGTCGACGGTTGGTCAGCCATGCTGCCATGGCTGCTGACCGGCAGCGCCAGGATGCAGACCCTCATTTAGCAAGCCCGCGCACAACGTCGCAGGCTAACCGAGGTTCCCGGGTCGCAAAGTCGGTGACGGCCAGGACGCCTGGGCGCCTCTGAGCCGTTCGAGATGCCAGCTGAGCTGCAGCACGCCCAGGTCATCGAACCGTTCGCCGACCACCTGCACGCCCACTGGAAGTCCGTCCGCGGTATGGGTCCAGTTGATCGAGGCTGCCGGCTGTTCGCTCATGCTGTAGGGCACCGTGAAACCGATGTGCGCCAGCGCATTCTCCGGATCGTCTCCGGGGCAGCAAGCGTCGGCGCCGTACGACAGAACCGGCGAACAGGGCGAGAGGACGAAGTCGAACGCGCCGGCATGACGCACGGCGGCTGCGCGCATCGCGATCACTTCCATGAAAGCACTCATCACATCGGCGCCGCTGAAGTCTTTCGCGCGCCAGGTGCACCAATGCACGATGAACGGCAGTACCCGATCACGCACGGAATCCGGCATCGCTGCAATATCGTTGTACGACCGGGCTTCGAAGAAGCGACAGATTCCGTCGAGCATCGCAGCGGTCAGGAATCCGTCGACCGGCTCGACGATCGCGCCTTCCCGTTCGAGTGCGAGACCGGCATCCACGGCGGCGTC
>JBGSTN010000296.1:0-1777 GCA_041736455.1 Burkholderiaceae bacterium
CCATCGGGATCGATCGCGCGGCGGGGTTCGATCCCGCGGCGATGGCGCCCAACGCTCGGCCGGATGGTCGAAGCGCCGGACAGTGATTGTCGGCTATGCCTCCACCCGGGTCGTCAGCAGGACGCCAGCCTGCCGCAGATCGGTCATCGCCGTTTCCAGCGACCCTGCCATATCGATGGCGCGACAGGCCGGCAGGACGACTTCGCAGTCGAATCCCAAGCGACGCGCATCGAGGGCGGACCATGCCACGCAGTAGTCGGTCGCGAGGCCGCAGAACGTCAACCGCCTGATCGACCGCTCGCGCAGGTAGCCGGCCAGGCCGGTGGGCGTGGTGCGATCGTTTTCGAAGAAGGCCGAATACGAGTCGATCGCTGCTCTGAAACCTTTGCGAATGATGAGTTCGGCCGATTCACGATCGAGGTCCGGATGGAACTCGGCGCCATGAGTGCCTTGCACGCAGTGATCAGGCCACAATGTCTGCGGCCCGTAGTCGAGCGAGACACTGTCGAACGACACCTTTCCGTCGTGGCTGCTCGCAAATGACTGATGTAGCCGCGGATGCCAGTCTTGCGTCAGGACCACATGGGCCGACGTGGTCATCAGGCGATTGACGATCGGGACGATCGCATCACCGTCCGCCACGGCCAACGCACCACCCGGACAGAAATCATTCTGCACGTCGATGACGATCAGCATCTCAATAGCAGTCATGTCCCGATCTCCGTGTCATGCGGATGCGTGCAGGGTAAGACGCTGCCGACGCGCCAGCAAGGCGGACAGGCCGAGCGCGAGCCCGATTGCCGCAAAAGAAACCACCATCGTCACCGTGCCCAACGCATAGATCGACGGCGTCGTGACCGTCGTCGTCAGTCCCTGCAACTCCAGTGGCAAGGTATTCACATCGCCGACCGCCTGGCTCGTGCGAGCGATCTCGTCCCACGACAGCGTGAAGCCGAACATGCCTATGCCGACCAGGGCCGGCGCGATCAGCGGCAACACCACATGAGCGAAGACCTGCCACGGCGTCGCACCGAGGTCGCGCGCCGCCTCCTCGTACGACGAGTCGAAACGATTGAAGACGGCGAACATGATCAGCAGTCCGAACGGCAGCGTCCAGGTCATGTGCGCACCGAGCGCCGACGTGTAGAGGCCCAGGCTCGTCGTGAAGGCCTCGGCGGCCGACGCCATGCCGAGCGATTCGAAAGTCGACTTGATCACACCGTCGAGCAACCGGAACTCCAGGCCTATGCCGAGCGAGACGATGATCGACGGCATGATCAGGCTCGCGACCACCGTGAAGAACAGGACGTTGCCGCCGGCAAGCCGCTTTCGGAACGCCAGGCCGGCAAGCCCCGACATCACGACGGTCAGGATCATCACGACGACGCCCAGGCCGACCGAACGCTGCAGCGCAGCCCCGATGTCGACGACCCCCAGACCATTCGCAAGTTCCCGGAACCAGTGCAGCGACATGCCGCGCAACGGAAACGTGAGCCCGCCCTCCGGCCCCTGGAAACTGAGGATCACGATGATCAGCATCGGCCCGTACATGAACAGCACGAACAGCGCGAAGAACGCCGCCAGCGGCCAATACCCGGGCGCGTGCGCACGCGCAGCCATTTCAGTTCCTCCTCACAGCAGGCAGATCCCCCAAAAATTCAAACACCAGAGCCCCCCGCAAACTCCACCCCCCGAAACCGCCGCGGAACAGGCTCCGCCCGCCCGCAGGCGGCACCCCCCTTTCCAAGGGGGGGCGGAGCCGAAGGCGACGGGGGGG
>JBGSTN010000300.1:0-7275 GCA_041736455.1 Burkholderiaceae bacterium
TCAACTCCGCCTCGACCAATGGGGTCAGCACCGAGACCAGCGCGGCATTCGGGTCCGCAACCGGTGCGCCGGTGCCACTGGATCCAAAGGCTTGCATCGCCGCTTCGACAAGCTCGCCGTCAAACAGGCTCGCCAGCTCGAACTGCAGCGCGTCCACTGCGGTGTCGTCGGGGCCGAGTTCAGGGGTTGCCACTGCCTGCATGGCCAGCACGGTCTGCGACAGCCAGATGGCGAACGTTGCACCGGGTGGCGTAATGGCAGCGGGTTCGTCGAACCCGAGCGCATACGACAGGCCATCCAGGGTGGCACCCAAGGCGAGCGCCCGCCGCCGCAGCGACAGCAATTGATGGGTACTGGCGGGGGACTCGAAGGGGTCGACGCCGAGCACGTTTGCCCAACGCCGCACTTGGGCCGGGGTTTGACCAATGGCCTGCCCCAGTGAAACATGGCGGAACAAGCTGGACAGGGCGGCCAGGTTTCCGAGGGCGGGTGCCTCTTCACCCATGACGTCGAGCAGCGATTCCAGGGAACCGACGGGTACCTGAAACGCTGCGGCCACCCTGGGGATGATTGCGGTGAGGTCTTGTTGCGATAACAGGAGTTCGGTGCGCGCGGCATTCAACGTGAAGACGTCAGCGACCTCCATGTGGTCCGCCGACTGCCTCAGTCCGAACAGGTCATCGAAATGGGACGGCGCTTCTTCAGGACCGCGGCGTGTGTCCAGCGGGCCCCACCAGGCCAGCATGTGAAGACGCGGCAGGGTTGAAAACTGCTTTGAAAGGTGGTGCACCTGGCCCAGGGCGGCAACCGTGTCGCGATCGATCCTTCCACTGCCGATGTTGATGATGGCCAGATCGAGCTCGCGCATGGACCAGCCGCTGGCACGCCACAGCCTCAGGAACCGGTGGGTCCGACCCATCAAGTCCGTGAGACGTGATGGCATGCCCTCGAAGCTGGCCCCCTCCATCTGACACGGCTGCGCAAAGTGGATGCGAATGAGCTGCGGCGTGGTGGGCGCGGAGAGCGGGCGCTGGAAGAAGCGTGTGGCTAGAAGTGCCATCATGTCGTCCACGGAAATCCCGGCGCGGTCGACGAATCGGCCGACCGAAGCCCTCAACTCACCCAGGCCGGCCACGCCCCACATGGATTCCAGCGAGCCGGTATGCTCGCCGACCACGATGCGCAGCAGAGCAGGTGGCATGCCGATCGTGGCGGCGCCAAGCTCCGATGCCGAGGTCGGAGAGTCGGGCAGCAACGCGGCAAGCAACTTTGGCCAGCTGGCGCCCACCTTGTCGAGATAGGCGCGGACTTCTGCAAAGAACAGGTCGAAGGGCAACGACATGGGGAATACCGTGTCATCGCGAAGGGCAACGTAGGTGGCCGACAGCAGATACTCTGGGTGCGCGCGCAACTCCTGCTCGGTCCAGGTCGTCTGACGAAAAGGCGGCGCCGCGACCCCAATGATTGCCTCGGTCGCCGCTGCCCAGGATCGCGGTAACCAGTATTCGAGCAGTTCGTTGACGAGGTCGATGTAGGGCAGCGGGGTGCGGCTGTTCGCGCAGTTCAGCACCAGGTTGGCCACATCGGGGCGATGTTTCCGTTGGGTCAGCACGTTGAACAGGTTTTCAGTCGTTCCCTCCACGGGAACTTGCCTGACAAACTGAAGCAGGTCGGCCAGATAGGCCGCCGGGCTGAGTACTGAACGGCATTGCTCGCAGGTACAGAACGAAATCGGGCCGAAGAGTGATTCGAGTGTGGCGGTCGACCCCCGGAGCGGCCCGGTCGGGGCATACCTTTCCAGCGTCGCTGTGTGACGCGTGATCAGGGCAACGGCCATTGCCGACTTCTGTGCGGCCTGGCGGTAGGTGGTTCGGATCGTGTTGATGTCCAGGTCTTCAGAGACCGCACGTGCAAACATGGCCGGCCCGGCTGCCACGATGGCAGATGCCGAAGTGAGATTTGCACGCTGCAGTGCCGCCATGGTTTCCACCCGGCGACCAACCGGGCTGACGGCGAATTGCCGCTGTGCCGTTCGCAATTCGGCCAGGACGACTGACGGCTCCACCCCCGAGGGGAGGACCAATCGGTCAGTGGCTCGATCACCCACGAAGTCCGGCCGGGCCAGATCCAGCGCTGGGTTCAGCTCGACCACTTCAGCGAGTACCGGGTTGTTGACTGCTCTCGACCGGGCATGCAGTACCGTCGCCGTGGGAGCGTATCGTTCGATCGTCCGCACGACGCCCAAGGCAAAGGCGCGCCGGTCGCCGCCAGCTTCACGAAAGTCCTGCGGAACATCGGCGGGCTGCCCGTCCACATCCTCACCCAGCAAGGCTTCGATTTCGTCCAGACTCAACCGGGGCAGCAGCCTGCTGAGGGCGACGGTGCCACTGGCCTGACGGCGTCGCGACAGCAGACGCACAAGCGGCGCATGTCTTAGGCCCATGTTGGACATCTCTACGCCGTCTCGGGCAAGCGAGACGGCGTCCTGAGGATGTGTGCGGGCCAAGCGCTCCCATGTCACGGGTGCGTCCAAATCACCGAGGTGTTCGAGGCGGACAATTTCCTGAGCAAGAGACGATGATGCGCCGACTTGCTGTAACCAGGTGCGCCGTTCGCGACTCGGCGGCTCGTCGACTGCGAATGCCGCCGCCGTCTCTCTCAGGGCAGCAACGACACGTTCCAGGGGTTCCCGGAAGGCCGGCACGATGTCATCTGTCACCGCGTCAGCGAGGGTGCTGGTCAGTTCTTCCCGTGTCAGGTTTAGGACGGAGGACGGTGTGATCGGAGCGACGTCGGATATTGCGAAAACTGCCGCCGCAGAAGCTCCGGAGGCCTGCCATCGGGCACTGGCGCGCAATTGGTCGATGGCCTCAGGGCCCTCACCGATTCGGCAAGCGATGAGGTCGATGCCTACGCCAGCGATGTCGTCGATCGGGCGCCCTTCGAGTGCTGCCTCCAGCCGCCTGCGCAAGCGGTCGAAGCGGGACACTCGCGCTACGATCTCGTCCGGTACGGTGAGTGCCTCTTCTAGTTCACCTCGCACATCACAACGCAAGGGCCCCGAAACAATCGAGTCGCCATTGGCGGCCCGCACGGCGATGCGCAGGTCGAGCCTGCGATCTGCGCCAGAGACTCGGGTTTCCCAATGGCCGTCTTGGTCGCTGGTCGAACGCGCAACGCTGCGTTCATCGGCGGCCGTTACGAGGTTCACGACAACGGTCAGACCGAAGGCAGGCCGGCCATCGGCCGTCCGGACCGCTCCTCCGACCCATAGCCCGGCACCAGACGGCGGCACCAGATTCAGCTCGCGCGGTACGAGGGTAGCGGCCTCGAGCGTGATGCGCTGCCGAGCAATGACGTCGGAGCCCAGCATGACGCGGACCACCAGAGGCAGAGTAGAGGCGCCAGCGGAGTCAAATAGCTCGCCAGGATTGCCTGCAGAGAGTGCGTAGCGCCCACTGGGATCTACCGATGTGCTCCACCGTCTCGTGGCGTCGTTCTCGTCACTCGCCACGACGCGAAGAGACTCACTACCTCGGGCCACGGTGACCGTCCCCGCCAGAAATTCAAACATGTCTGCCTCCTGCGTCGCGACCCTCGATCACCGGATTGATCGGGTTCGCAAAAGAAGAGGCGGCAGCCGACACCGCCTTGAACCGAAAGTTCGATCAGGTCTGCGCGAAAGTTCCGCGTGGAACGTTCTGTGCGGGGCAGGCACAGTCGAAAAGACCGTAATTCACAGCATCCGCGCCGTCAACCCCTGAATTAACCGAACCGGTGAGAAATGGCTGTAAGGACATGTGACCCGCGTCCGGGTCTTCCGGCCATTGGCTCAGTTAGTCGCCTCTGGCTGCAATGGGTCGCACGCGCCAGCTCGGACCCGAAGACAACAGACGCTCGATCGACCCTCTGGACTTGCCAGGGTGCCTACCGCGTTCGAATGACCGCATTCGAGATTACGTCGCTGCCGATGAATTGCAGGCTATGTCGGCTGTACTTTGAAACCGGTCAGTGGCGCAGGTTCTTGGCCAAGCGTTGGAGTTCTTTCACGCTGCAGAGCTCAAGCCGTTGAAGCCAGCGGTCGAACTCACTGGGGCGGCGACGGTGCATCATTCCTACGAACTGTCGCGTCAGAATGCGCACCTCAGCGACCGATGGTTCGATCTCGCACAGCACCTTCATGAAGCGATCATGCTCGTCACTCCGAGGTTCGTCCGGGTTGAGCTTCGTTCATCCGGCAAGCCATTCAAACACACGTCGCGCGGACGGATGGCATCGTTCGCAGCACAGGCCGAACAATCGGATCTTCGCCCGGAGGCGACAGCAGCCGCGCCACAAAGTCGCGCGCGGCTGAGCGGCTTCCTGTGTAGCCGCGAGGTCGAATCTCATGCCATATCTGTGCGGGACAGCGGCAGCCGTTTCCGATTCGCGCCTTGATGAACTCTCGGTGCTCATCGAGCGAGGTTTGTCCGCGAGCTCGTGGGGCGCGTTCCGGAAAACTCCCCGCGAAAATGAACTTGCGCACCGTCGGCTGGCTGATCCCGAGGGTGCGCGCGATGGGCTTCATTTTGTGGCCCTGTCCATGTAGCTCCATGACCTTCTCGTACAGAGCTAACCGAGCCGCTCGCCGATCGTCGCTCAAGCGCTGCCAGTTGCGAAGTGCTGCGCGGGGTAGCAGACCTTGCCGCCCCATCGGGACGGTGTTGAATTCCACCTGCTGGGCAGCCTGCCGGAGCTGCGTAAGCAATGGGATGGACTCCTCCTCACCCTACGACAGATCGGCGTCTAGGCGCCAGAATGGCGATGAAGCAAGCCATTCACCCGGATGAGGAGAAGCCCGTGAGCAGGATTACCCGAGTTGGTGTCGACATTGCGAAGAGCGTTTTTCATGTTCATGCGGTGGACCGCGATGGGCGTTGTGTCTGGCAGGCAAACGTGCGACGCGAGGCCTGGATCGAAGCGGTCTGCAAGCGAGTGCCGACGAGTTGTGAGATTGCCATGGAGGCTTGCGGGGCGGCTCATCGCTTGCGGGGCGTCTCATCACTGGGGCCATGTTCTTCAAAAGCGCGGGTATGTCGTGAAATTGATCGCTGCCCAGTTTGTCAAACCATTCGTGAAGAGCCACAAGAACGATCGCGTCGACGCCGAGCGATCACCGAAGCGATGGCTCGGCCGACAATGCGCTTTGTCGCTGTCAAGAGCGGAGAGCAGCTAGACCTCCAGGCCGTTCATCGAATTCGAGCCGCGCTCATCAAGCTGCGAACCGCCAAGACGAACCAGATCCGCGGCCTGGTGGGCGAGTACGGGATCGTGGCGCCGATCGGCATTGCGCAGCTGCGTCGTGCGATACCAATCTGGCTCGATAACCTCGAGAACGGCTTGATCGAAACGGTCCGCGTCTTGCTCAGAGAACTGGGCAGCGATTTGATGACGCTCGACGAGCGGGTCGACGCACAGGACCAGAGAATTGCGACCAAGACGCGACAAAGCGATTCCGCGCAACGGCTGATGAAACTGCGTGGTGTCGGCCCGTTGGGCGCCACAGCCCTGGTGGTCGCGCTGGGTTCTGGGTCGAGCTATGCGCGAGGGCGTGACTTTGCCGCCGCACTGGGATTGGTGCCACACCAACACAGCACAGAAGGGCGAGAATGGTTGCTGGGAATCACCAAGCGAGGCGACCCGTACTTGCCAAGCTGCTGGTACACGGGGCGCGAGCTTTGATCAGACACTCGAAGAATCGCGATGATGAGTTGAGCCGCTGGGTCAACGCGTTAGTCGGGTCAAAGCACGTGAATGTTGCAACGGTGGCGCTGGCCAACAAGACGGCGCGAATGGCGTGGGCAATCATTCACGGCGGCGTAGAGTATGACCCCGCTCTTGCCGCAGCGGGCAGACCCTCTTCATCTCACTGACCAGGCATCACCAGCAAAACCAGTCAACCACGATTGCAAAGCGCAGCGCTTGATGGCGAACAGGTCGAACCGATGTCGGAAAAACCCGTGATTGGACGCGAGCCTCAAGAGCTCGTGTAAGCGAAAGGGAGCCGACGTGCGAATAGCCCATCATGGTCCGATGCCAGAAATGCAATGGCATCAATTGAGACCGGATACACGTAGGCAGTCGTACTTCGTCGCTATCGAATAAAGTGCTTGCAAACGAGGAGGAGTCCATACACGTCCGTTTCTCGATGTCCTTCTCATCGCGGGATCGTCCACATAACCTCGTCCTCTCTGAATCCAACTAGTGAGGAACGAGATGACCAGCACGCGCGTTTCCCCAATCGCAATCCAGCGCTACGCACGCCGCGGCGAGAGCGAGTGGCGCCGCCTCATCGAACGCCAGCGTGCCAGCGGCCTTTCCCAGGCTGCCTACTGTGAGCGGGAGAGCGTGTCGCTGGCCAGCTTCGGATACTGGCAACGTCGATTGCGTGAGACAGCGTCAGTCGCGTCTGTATCGGCGGCGCCCTTCGTGCAACTTGGTACGCTTCAGTCGAAGTCCCGACCCACGATGACGCTGGTTCGCCTTGAGCTTGGCGACGGCTTCGTGCTCGAAGTTTCCCGGAGGTGAGATGCTCACGCTGGCGCAAGGCGTGCGAGGCGCTGGGCTACGTGGACACGCGACGCGACGGACTGCGCGCATTCCTCAACGACGCCTGGCTGGCGCTCGATACCAACGATCTCGCGCGGGCGCTGCGTGTCATTCCCATGGGGCGAGCAAACTGGAAGTTCTGCTTCACTGAACTCGGCGCGCGCTAGGTCGCCACGATCCAGACCTTGCTGGCGACCTGCCGCGCGCACGGTATCGACCCATACACCTATCTCATCGACGTGCTGCAAAGAATCAACACCCTACCAGCCAGCCAAGTGCATGACCTCACGCCGCGTGAATGGGTCAAGCGCTTCGGCGACAATCCGCTGCGATCAGACCTGGCGACCGCCTGTCAATAACTGCGCGGTTTGAGCTTACGAACAAATGGCTTTGTTCAACCCGACTTCGATGATTTTGCGCGAGGCATCAGCCCACACGATATCGTTACTTCCGACGCATTCACCTATCTTGGTCATTGCCTGGCGACGCGTTCTTGCATACTGTTGATTGAGCTAACCGGCGATCGACTCCCGACTGATGCCATCACCAAGCGGAGTAGCCCATGAAAAGCGTCTCCCGCTTTCTCGTTTACTCCATTTTCCTCGTCCTGACCGTCCTGGCCGGCTGCCGCACCGCGCCGGAGGAGACCGGCCGAGCGGCGTCCGATCCCGAACTCGAACGCCTGAA
>JBGSTN010000306.1:0-6465 GCA_041736455.1 Burkholderiaceae bacterium
CTGGAGCTCGGACCCCAGCTCCGCCAGCCGGGACACGACCGAAGCGGGCGCTGAAACGACCGAATCGGCCACCGCCGGACACACCTTCGGCGGTCTGCCAGCCGACGGTCGCGTGCGGATTGCCGTGATCGGCCGGCCGAATGTCGGCAAATCGACACTGATCAATACGATGCTGGGCGAAGAGCGGCTGGTCGCATTCGACCAGCCGGGCACCACCCGGGATTCGGTCGCCGTCGACTTCGATCGCGATGGCAAACGCTATACGTTGATTGACACCGCCGGTGTGCGGCGACGCTCGCGCGTTTCCGAGGCGATCGAGAAGTTCTCGGTGATCAAGACCTTGCAGGCGATCGAAGCCTGTCATGTCTGCATCCTGCTGCTCGACGCGAACGAGGGAATCAGTGAGCAGGACGCCCATTTGACGGGGTACATTCTCCAGGCAGGGCGCGCGCTGGTCGTGGGCGTCAACAAATGGGATCTGCCGGACGAGGAACAGCGGCGATGGATCAAGATCGAGATCGAGCGCAAGTTCCACTTCCTGTCGTTTGCCCGTTTCCACTTCATTTCCGCGTCTAAAGCCCGTGGCATCGGGGCGTTGCTGCGTTCGACCGACGCCGCCTATGCCGCTGCAATGGCGAAGCTCTCGACCCCGAAACTGACCCGCACGATGCAGGCCGCCGTGCAACGCCAGGAGCCGCCGCGCAAGGGTCCGATCCGCCCCAAACTGCGCTATGCGCACCAGGGCGGGCAGAATCCGCCGATCATCATCGTGCACGGCACCTCGCTCGCCAATGTGCCGGCCGCATACGTTCGCTACCTCGAAGGCGTCTTCCGGCGCGAGTTCAAGCTCGAAGGGACGCCGCTGCGGGTCGAGTTTCGCACCGGATCGAACCCGTACGCGAAGGGCGACACCCGCGGCCGCTGACGAACGCCGGGCGAACTGCAACGCGTCGACCCGGACGGGACGCCTGGACGCGCCGTGACGGTGCGAATCGATGCCTTTTTCCCACGCAACGGCTGTTTCGTCGGTGGCAATCGAACGTTCGTCTGGTGCGGGTCGGGCAAATCCCCTTGCCAATTCAGACTCAATCCCCACGTACGGGGTGTCGAATATGTCGATGCGAAGCTATTTCGGTTAGCATCACGGAAAGAGAGGCGAGAGGCCTCCGTGTTCGGCTACCTCGCTCGACCATAACAAAATACGCTGGAGCTTTCATGAGCAACAAAGGGCAATTGCTACAAGACCCGTTTCTCAATCTACTTCGCAAAGAACACGTCCCCGTGTCGATCTACCTGGTCAACGGCATCAAGCTCCAAGGACAGATCGATTCGTTCGATCAATACGTCGTGCTGCTGCGCAATACGGTTACCCAGATGGTCTACAAGCACGCGATCTCGACCGTGGTGCCGGGCCGTCCTGTTGCGTTCCAGGCGGACAACACCGAGGAATGACATTGCTTATCTGCGGCCCGTTGCCGGGTGAATTCACTGGATAAGGCCGGGCCCCCTGGCTGTCTTCTCGTCGGTGTAGGCATGGCGAGAAATCGAATTCGCGAATCCGATCTCGACGAATTGAATTTGCTGGCTCGATCGGCCGGCTTCGTCCCGCTCGCGCGTATGGTCTGCCAGCGGGCACGAGCCGATTCGGCGCTTTACGTGGGTGCCGGCAAGGCCGACGAGATCGCCACGATGATCGAGCGACTGTCGCCCGATGCGGTCCTGTTCGACAACGTGCTCGGCCCGATCCAGCAGCGTAACCTGAACCAGCGCTGGGATCTGCCTGTCCTCGATCGAACCGAAGTCATCCTCGAGATCTTTTCGCGCCGAGCGGCAACCCGCGAAGGCAAGCTGCAGGTCGAACTTGCGCAACTCGAACACCTGAGCACCCGTCTGGTCCGCGGCTGGACCCACCTGGAGCGCCAGCGCGGCGGCATTGGCGGACGCGGCGGGCCCGGCGAGAAGCAGGTCGAACTCGATCGGCGCATGCTGGGTGTGCGTGTCAAGCGCTTGCGCGGAGAACTGGAACAACTGCGCAGGCAACGCGCCAACCGGCGCCGCGCACGCGATCGGAGCGGCATCTTCAAGGTGTCGCTCGTCGGCTATACGAACGCGGGCAAGTCGACGTTGTTCAATCGCCTGACCGGCGCCGGCACTCTGGCCGCGGACCAGCTGTTTGCCACGCTCGATACGCTGTCGCGGCGCCTTTTCCTGCCCGGTATTGGCGAGGTGATGGTTTCGGATACCGTGGGATTCGTGCGCGATCTGCCTCATTCGTTGATCGAGGCGTTCAAGGCGACGCTCGAAGAAACGGCGCAGGCCGATCTGCTCCTGCACGTGATCGATGCATCGTCGACCGAACGACGCGACCAGATCGAGCAGGTCGAACGCGTCCTTGTCGAAATCGGCGCGGATGCCGTACCGACACTGCGCGTCTTCAACAAGTCCGACCTGCTGCCGCCCGCACGGCTCACGAGCGTTCACGACGATGCCGGCGCGTTCGACGCGCCCGAGCCCTGTGATACGATCGAAAGCGAATTCGTCAGCGCTGTGACCGGTTCAGGAATCGACCGATTGCGAACACGGATTGCGGAATTCGCAGCATCCCGGCGTTCGACGGGCAGGGAGCTTTCAGGCGTCGGGGACGAGCCGGAACAATCAAGCGTCATTCCGGTTTCCGGTGAGGCCTGAGGGCTTCCCGAGTAGCTGATTGTCATATCAGCGACAATACCGTCATCCTCCGTGTTGCAGGCGATCCGTTCGTGCTGGCGCCGCGTCAGCCGCCCCATTCCCGGATCAGTTCCAACGATCGCCAGCCAAACCATGACCGCAGCGCCGTCCAGACTCCAGTCCGCTTTCGACCCACGGCCCGTGCGCCTCTATTCATCGCCTTTTCGAAGACATCGACCAAACACATGCTCAAGCCTCTGAGAGCGCTGCTCTCCCTGAATGACCCCGGTTGGGGTCGCAACCAGAACCAGAACGAAGGTGAGGGCGGTCAGCGTCCCAACAACCAGCGCCCTGGCGGCAACAATGATGGCCCGCCTGATCTCGATGAACTCTGGCGCGACTTGAACCGGAAGCTGAACAATCTGTTCGGCGGACGTCGTGGTGGCGGAGGCAACCAACCACCCGGTGGCGGTGGTCGATTCGAAGGACCCACGATGCGCGGCGCCAGTATCGGGCTCGGCGTGTTGGCGGTGGTTGCGCTGTTCCTCTGGCTGGGCAGTGGCTTCTACATCATCCGAGAAGGTCAGTCGTCGATCGTGCTGCGATTCGGTCAATTCGTGAAGCAGATCGACCAGGCGGGTTTCACCTGGCGCATGCCTTACCCGATCGAGGCGCACGAGATCGTCAACACCCAGCAGTTGCGCACGGTCGAGGTCGGCTACCGCAACGGTGTGCGCAACAAGAACCTTCGTGAATCGTTGATGCTGACGCTCGATCAGAGCATCGTCGATATCCAGTTCGCGATCCAGTATCGCGTCGGCATGCCGCGCGATTATCTCTTCAACAACCGGATGGGCGCAGTGCCCGAGGAAATCGTTCGCGGTGCCGGCGAGGCCGCCATGCGCGAGATCGTCGGCCGCAACGGGATCGATCAGGTCCTGTTCGAGGAGAAGGAACTGGTCGCCTCGACGGCGCGCACGTTGATTCAGGCCGTGCTCGATCGCTACGGCGTGGGTATCACGATCGTCGACGTGACGATCCAGCAGGTGCAGCCGCCGGAGCAGGTTCAGGCAGCGTTCGAGGATGCGAACAAGGCGGCACAGGATCGCGAACGCCTGATCAATGAAGGCCAGGCCTATGCGAACGACGTCATTCCGCGGGCGCGTGGCGCCGCGGCTCGGGTGCTCGAAGAGGCCAATGGTTACCTGGCTTCCGTCGTCGCTTCTGCGCAGGGTGATGCGTCGCGTTTCTCGCAGCTGCTGACGGAATACGAGAAAGCGCCCAAGGTCACGCGTGACCGGCTATACCTCGAGACGATGCAGGAAGTGTTCAGCCGAACCAGCAAGGTGTACGTCGATTCGTCCAACGGGTCGAACAACGTGATGTATCTGCCGCTCGACAAGATCCTGTCGCAGTCGGCGTCGAATACGCCTGGCGGTTCGTCCTCCACGCCGATTCCTGCGCGTCCGTCCTCCGAAGGCACCCCGGGCGGCCGCAATCCCGCCGACATCTCCGGTGTTGATGCCCGTGACCGTGAAGCACTGCGCCGCAGCCGCGATCGCGACATCCGCTGACGCCGAGGACACCAAATCATCATGAACCGAATCGTTCCCATCATCGTCGTTGCCGGCATTCTGCTGGCAATCCTGTCGTCGGCGATCTTCGTCGTCGACGAGCGCCAGTTCGCCGTCAGGTTCGCGCTCGGCGAAATCCGCGAAGTGATCACCAAGCCGGGACTCTACGGCAAGCTGCCCCCGCCGTTCCAGAACGTCGAATATCACGACAAGCGAATCCTCACCATCGACTCGAACGATACCGATCGCTTCGTCACGGCCGAGAAACTCAACCTGGTGCTCGACTACTACGTGAAGTGGCGCATCAGTGATCCTCGCCAGTACATTCGTTCGGCGCTCGGTAACGAACGGATCGCCACCGACCGCATCCTTCGTACCCTGCGCGACTCGTTGCAGAACGAGGTCGCCAAGCTCACGGTATCGGACGTCATTTCGCTGGAACGCGACAAGTTGATGGATCGGGTCCGCGACAAGGTCGACCGCGATTCCGAAACCATCGGAGTCGATGTGATCGACGTCCGCCTCAAGCGGGTCGACTTCGAACAGAACGTCCAGGAACGGGTCTACGCGAGGATGCAATCCGAACGCGCACGGGTTGCCAACGAGCGGCGCGCCACCGGTGCTGCCGAGTCCGAGAAGATCCGCGCCGATGCCGATCGGCAACGCGAGGTCATTCTGGCCGAGGCCTATCGCGACGCCCAGAAGATCAAGGGTGAGGGTGACGCGAAATCGGCAACGGCCTACGCCGAGGCATTTGGCCGCGATCCCGACTTCGCTGAGTTCTACCGGAGCCTGGAGGCCTATCGCGGCAGCTTCCGCGAGCGCAACGACATGCTCGTGCTGGATCCGTCGTCGGACTTCTTCCAGTTCTTCAACAAGAGCAACGGTGGCAGGTCGGGCGCGGCGCGTCCGTTAGAAGGAGCTGCGCGTCCTGCTGAATAGAGCGCGCGTCCCTGGATCGGATCGCCCATGTCGATGGACGTCCTCCTCACTGCCATCGGCCTGTTCCTGGTCATGGAAGGGATCGTGCCCTTCGTCGCGCCGGCCCGCTGGCGCGACATGTTCACCGAGGTGGCAAGACTTGCCGACGGGCAGATCCGTTTCGTCGGTTTCGCTGCTCTGCTGCTGGGCCTGATCATTCTCCTACTCTAGAATGAGCGCTTTGCTCCAAGGCGCCTCTTGATGCTTCGCTGGCAGCTTCCCGAATACATCTCCGATGCGATGCCTGCCGAAGCGAGGCGTCTCGAAGACCTGCGCCGCGACCTGCTCGACCTGTACCGCAGCTACGGCTACGAACTCATCGCACCGCCCCTGATCGAGCATCTGGACTCGCTGCTCACGGGCGCCGGCAGCCGCCTGGCGATGCGGACTTTCCAGATCGTCGATCAACTATCTGGCCGCACGCTCGGGATACGCGCGGACATGACCCCTCAGACCGCCCGCATCGATGCCCATCTGCTCAATCGCCAGGGAGTCACCCGTCTCTGCTATGCCGGGCCGGTCCTGCATACCCGCCCAAGCAGTCTGGTCGCCACCCGCGAGCCCTTTCAGGTCGGCGCCGAGTTGTTCGGTCATCGCGGCTACGAAGCCGAACTGGAGGTCATGGAGCTGATGGTCGAATCGGTGCACTGCGCGCAGATCGCGGACATCCGTATCGATCTCTCGCACGCGGGCATCGTCCCGGCCCTGCTGGCCATGGAGCCCGCTGAATCTCGCGCCATGCTCGACGACACGCATTTCATCGACGAGTTGTATCAGCGCCTCGTTCAGAAAGACGAGGCCGGGCTGGCCGAGTTGCTGGTCGACTTCGACGTCGTCGTCAGGGAGGGACTGATCGCACTGTGCGGACTTTATGGTCCGATCCGGTTGAATGGTGCGTCGGGTGGCGGCGAATTGCTCGAACTGGCCGCAGCGCGCCTGCCCGCCGATCCGCGTATCACCGCCGCGCTCGACGAACTGCGATTGCTCGCGGCGTCGTCGTTGTGGGAGAGGTTGCCGGAAGTCTCGATGGCGATCGATCTCGCCGACCTGCAGGGCTATCACTACTACAGCGGCGTCAGCTTCTCGGTATTCGCCCAACCGGGGCAGGACGGTCCGCTGCATGGCGAGGCACTTGCCCGGGGCGGACGTTACGACGGCGCAGGCCGCGCTTTCGGACGCAATCGTCCCGCGGTCGGGTTCTCGCTGGAATTGCGTACCCTCGCCGCGCTCGGCGCGCGCCATG
>JBGSTN010000314.1:0-2099 GCA_041736455.1 Burkholderiaceae bacterium
GAGTCGGTCGCGGTGCGTGCTTCGGCCGATCCTGCCGAACTGGGGGTGCAGGACTACGTGATCATCACGTTGAAGGCCCATTCGGTGCCGGGCGTGGTCGACGCCATGCAACCGCTGCTGGGTGAGCAGACCACCGTCGTCATGGGGGTCAATGGCGTGCCCTGGTGGTATTTCCACGGCGTGGAGGGACCGTACCGCGACAAGCGCCTGCCTTCCGTCGATCCCGGCGACGTGCAGTGGCAAGGCATCGGGCCGCAGCGGGTGCTCGGCTGCGTGGTGTACCCGGCGGCCGAAGTCGCCGAGCCAGGCGTGATCCAGCACATCGAGGGCAATCGATTCTCGCTGGGCGAACCCTCGGGTGAAAAGTCCGCACGTGCCAATGCGCTCTCGCAGGCGCTTGGTGCGGTCGGCCTCAAGGCCCCCGTGCGACCACGGATCCGCGACGAGATCTGGGTGAAACTGTGGGGCAACCTTTCGTTCAATCCGATCAGCGCACTCACGCACGCCACGCTCGATGTGCTCTGTACCGACCCGGGCACCCGAAACGTCGCGCGCAACATGATGCTCGAAGCGCAGGCGATCGCCGAGCGCCTGGGCGTGAAGTTTCCGATCGATGTCGACAAGCGGATCGCAGGCGGTGCGGCGGTCGGCGCGCACAAGACCTCGATGTTGCAGGATCTCGAACGCGGACGACCGATGGAGATCGATGCGCTGCTCACGGCCGTTCAGGAAATGGGCGTGCTGGTCGGTGCACCCTCGCCGACCATCGACACGGTGCTCGGTCTGATCCAGGTGCGCGGCCGGATGGCGGGGTGCTATCGGTAGATTGCGGCGCCCAGCGACGCGCGCAGGAAGCGACCGTCGCGTATCAGGCGCGGGACGATGCGCGCGACCTCGTCGACCGGGATGGCGAACCCGATGCCGATGGACGAGCCGGAAGGACTGAATATCACGGTATTGACGCCGACCAGGCGACCGGCCGAATCGAGCAACGGACCACCGGAATTGCCCGGATTGATCGCCGCATCGGTCTGGATCATCCCCGGCATCGTCCAGCCGACGTCGATCGGGATTTCGCGCCCGACTGCGCTCACGACACCGGACGAAATGCTCTGGTCGAGCCCGTAGGGGTTACCGACCGCAAAGACGTGCTGCCCGACGAGCAGGTCTCGGCTCGTCCCGAGCGGAAACGGCCGCAATGGGTGATTGCTGCCGGGCCGAATGCGCAATACCGCCAGATCGCGCTGCGCCGAGAAGCCGACCAGTTCCGCACGCCAGGAGCTCTGGTCGGACAGCGTCACGATGGCGCCATTGCCCGCGGCGATCACATGGAAATTCGTCACGATATGACCGGCCTCGTCCCAGACGAAACCGGTTCCGGATCCCCGCGACACCTCGACGGCACGGCGGGCATAAGGCCGCTGACCCACTTCGATCGTCCTGATGTGCACGACGGAAGGCAAGACGCGCCTGAACATGTCGACGGTGCGACGCTCGTCAGTGTTGAGGGCCCCCCGCGGGGTCACCGGCCGCTCGCCGACTTGCAGCGCCAGGGACGGGGTGGCGAACAGGACAATCACGAGGAGCAGCAGATACGCGACGATGCGTAACGGACCGGTGCGCCGGTTCCAATGCCGGATCGACGCATCTTGCTGCAACTTGCCTGCAGCAGGCAGGGCCGCTTCGTATCGACGCAACGTTGCATCTGCTACCTCGGTCATCGGCGCCGTGCACACGCTGTCATCCACTTTTGCCATTGTTCACCTGCTTCGGGAATGCAATCGCCCGGCAATTCCCATGCCTCACCCGAATGCAGCGTTGGTGGGCAGCGAGCTCGCGTGCCGATGCAGGCCCGGCAGCAGGTCGACCGTCGGTCACTCCTGTCCGCCCAGGACCAGTTCGAGTTTGCGCGATTTGTTCAGCCGGCGCACTTCGAGCTCGATTCGATCGCCCGGCTGATGGGTCTCGAGCGCGGCGTTCAGTTCGTCGTTCGAACGAACGGACTTGCCGTTCAGTGCAACGATCGTGTCGCCCGGCACGATATTGCCATCGCGCCGCCGCCGGAACGGTTCGAGCCCGGCCCTGGCAGCGGGACCGTT
>JBGSTN010000404.1:0-4819 GCA_041736455.1 Burkholderiaceae bacterium
ACCGCTCGATCCGCCCGGAATGAGGCTGGTATCCCAGGGATTGCCGGTCTCCGGCGTCATGACGCCGTAGGCGAACTCGTGCGTGTGGGTCTTGCCCACGATGATCGCTCCGGCGTCCTGCAATCGCTCCACGCAGGCCGAATCCGAACTTGCGATGTGGTCGTGTCGCACGCGCGAGCTGCAGGTCGTCGGAAGTCCGGCCATGTCGTACAGGTCCTTGACCGCGACCGGCACGCCATGCAATGCGCCGCGCCATTGCCCGGCCGCGATCTCGCGATCGGCCTGGCGAGCCGCATTCAATGCGAGTTCAGGCGTCAGACGCACGTATGCGCCGAGTCGCGCTTCGTCGGCTTCGATCCGTGCGAGCGATGCGCGGGTCAGTTCGACGGCGGAGATCCTGCCCTCACGCACCGCCAGCGACGCTTCGCTAAGCGACATCTGCAGAACTTGGTGCATCAGCGGGCCTCCCAATGAGCGGTGAAAGGCGCCGACGGTGCAAGTTCTCCGAGATCGCCTCTATCTAGTGCGCTGAGCAGCTCGCACGTTGCCATCAGCGCTGGCACGAGTTGTGCAGCACGTTCGGGACTCAGAGGCAGGTCGGCCGCCGCGGCCTGAGCCAGCAACGCCGCAACCGACGCGTCGAACGCCGGCGAGAGGCTCGAGAGAGGATCCCGAAGCGGGGATCCAGCGGTCGAAGAAGTCACTGTTTTGTTTCCCGAGAAACTAATTGTGGCCATCATAGGCCGCACGAACACTTCAAGTCAAACGGCGCGCCAAGTCGCCGCCACATCTCCCGATGGGTCGTTTCCCATGTCGCCCGCAGGTGTATCGACCGCTGGCGAGATACTTCCTCCTGCCGCAGCGCAACATACACGTCGACACTGTGTGCATATTCAAGATCCGGTCCTTTTGGGCTATGCTGCCGCCGGGCCGCCATTCGTTTCTCAGGAATTTTTCCGTATGCGAAAGAGCGTCAGGTTCGGGATCGAGCAGTTACGTCGCAGCGCGGCCGGCGCCGAGCGCGGCAACAGGCCGTTCAATATCGGCCTGCTCATCCCGACTTCCGGGGCAATCGGCCTGCTGGGTCCGTCAGCCTACGCCTGCGCTCGACTCGCTCGAGACACCTGGAATGCGCGTGGTGGCCTGAACGGCCGTGAAGTCCAGTTGTCCGTGGTCAATTCCAGCGAAGATGCGCCATGCCTCGAGGCCGAACTCGACGACATGCTGACCGATCACGATGTGGATGCGGTTGTCGCACTCAGCAATACGGAAGTCTGCTGCCGGATCAGCCGGATCGTCGCACGGCGTGTGCCGGTGATCTATACACCGCACTTCGAGGGGCAAGGCATACCCGACTGGGTTCACACGATCGGCGAAACGCCCGATCGGCAACTTGTACCGGCACTCGACTGGATGCATCAGCGCTTTGCGCCGCGCCGCTGGTTCCTGCTCGGAAACGACTATTGCTGGCCACGACGCACGCACGAGCTCGCGATGCCATGCATTCGTGCCGGCGGCTCGACCGTGGTCGGCGAGCGTTTCGTGCCGCTCGGTGAACGCAACTTCGAGCCGATCGTCGATGAAATCGCTCGCAGTGGCGCGGACGCCGTGCTGATTTCACTGATCGGCGGCGAATCGATCCACATGTGCCGGGCGTTCGGTGCGGCCGGTCTGGTCGGCAAGGTGCTGCGGCTCTCGCTCTGCATGGAGGAGAACGCGATCCTGGGCATGGGTGCAGAGAATACCGAAGGGATGTACGTGGCTGCGGGCTACTTCGCGAACCTCGATTCCGACACGAATGGCGACTTCAAGGAGCGTTACCACAACCATTTCGGCGAGCGTGCGCCGATGCTCAACTCGTTGTCCGAATCGGTCTTCGAGGGCATGGTCCACCTCCAGCACCAGGCGACCGAGGCGACCAGGCGACGCCAGGGCCCGCCGATGCGGGGCGTACGCGGTGCGGGCCGCGAACCATCGGACGCGACCCGCGACCCGGTGTTCCTGGGTGAAGTTCAGGGCCTGAACATTCGCGTCATTGGATCGCTTGACGCTGCGCGGCGATGAATTCCTTCAACAAGGCTCGCAGCTGTGCCTCGCTTCGCTGGCTGAGTCCGCCCGCAGCGCGACGCCGCTGCTCGCGCAGGTTCGAATCGAGGGCCGAGATCTTCTTCAAGCCGAAATCCGAAATGTGCAGCACCGCTCGACGCTGGTCGTCGGGGTCGATCGATCGCTGCACGAGCGCGTGATCGACCATCCGGTCGATCACCTTGCTGGTCGCCGACATCTGCATGCCCGCTGCGCTCGCCACATCGGACATCGATCGGCCACGCTCGTCGGACAGCACTTCGAGGATTCGCATGAACTCGACCGGCAGACCTTCGACGGCGGCCACGCGGCGCAGATTCGTCTTGCTGTGACGGCTGGCTTCGTTGAGAAGGATTTCAAGGGAGGACCCGCGTGAGGTAGCGGACCGGCGACGGACTGATTTTCGAGGATTTGCCATGGCAGAGGTTATTGTTGGTGGTTTCCCGGGAATGGAATCGGGCTTCAATCGATACTATCAATTGTTGTGCCTGTCGCGCGAGTTCATGATGGCGGCATGTTGCTTCAGACTGTCAAAAAATGGCCGTAATCGCTTAATCCGGTGAAGAACTGGCCAGTACGGCCGTAAATCGATGCTTAGGCAACTTTGCCGCCGATAACGAATTGCGCGAGCCGATCGGGCAGCGGATCGCCCGCTGCCGCGCAGATATCGGAGGGCGTATCGATGCGTCGCCCGACACCTGGCGCCTGACGCCCGACGCCCGACGCGCCCGATGCCCGTCACCTGACGCCCGTCAGTCGAAGATCGCACAACGGTCAGACGCCAGTTGGATGTCTGGTCGGAAGTGCATCAGTGCATCACGCGAGCGTGTTCCGGGTCGACGCAGCACTCGATGCGCACTGCTGCCTGCCGCAAAGTGTGCGCCCATGCGACGCCCGGCACGAAGGGCGCCGGGCGCGCGCTACCATCGCCTGCTTCGTCCCGGCGACCAGACTTCCCGGACATCCGCCGACCACCATCGGACTGCCGCCGGTCCCAACTTCCCATCATCGTCCACCATGCCCCCCGCTGACGCTCCGATAGTCCGTCACTTTCGGCAAATCCTGTGCTGGCCGCTGCAACTGGTCGGGGGCCCGGGTCATCCGAGTGCCCAGCCCTGGTGGGAGACGCTGGCTGCCGCCACCGGGAACAATCCTTGGCAGCCCCTCGAAGACGAGTTCTCAGGCGAGCAACCCGAATTGCAGGAAAGGCACTATCGCGAGTTCGTGACCTTCCTGCCTCACGTGCAGCGATTCCTATATGGCCAGGGACGCTCGCCAGCCGCACGCCCCGGATATGGCGAATCGCCGATCCGCGTATTCCGCCGGCACGATATCGCCTCGTTGAGACTCACCTACGACGATGGCGCGAGCGTTCTTTTCGCCATTCAGCACATCGATCTGCACTTCTTCTACGACATCGACGTGATGATCCTGGCGGTCGAGTTCCATGCGAACGACCTCCCGTTGCCGCGCGTGCAAGACACCTTGTTCCGGTTCGGGCGGGCGTTCCCGACCGGGTGGGACGACGACGGAACCGCGACCCATTGCATGCGCGGCGTGGAATGGCTCGACGCGGGCGGAAAGGTCCTGTCGTCATCGGATTTCGTCCTGCGAGGCCGCTATCTCGACTACACGGCCGAGCATCGGTCGGCGTCGGTCGGCACGCACTGGCAGTTCCTGTTGCGCCCGATGGTGCAACACTTCTCGAACGAACCCGGCACGCTGCGTTACCGGCAACTCGAGTATCACCGGATTCCGCGCACCACTTACCTGTCGTTCGATGATCCGTTCGCCCTGACGCGCGACGACTTCTTCCGCCTGGCGCTGAATGCCCGTCCAGACGATGGGAACGGGCTCGCCTTCGGCGAGGCTGCGCTCGTCGAAGGCGAGCGGGAGTTCTTCTACGATCGCTACTGGTTGCCGCAACGGCAGGATCTGAAGGCGTCGACCCGCGTGCTCTGCAACGGCCACGCGCTGACCTTCGTCGGATCGGCACGCAGTGCGTGGTACACCGATTTCGAGCATGGACTGCTCGGACAGTTCCGCCATCAGTACTTCCTCATCACCCTGATCGCGCACTTTCACAAGGCGGCGCTGCTGCTGATTTCCGACCGCCAGGTCGTGTCGGTCTCGCGTCTGACGCCGGACGACCCGCGCTCCGTGCGCCAGTTCAAGCGTGCCGTGCGCCATTCGCTGGAAACCTTCCTGCGCTTCAACCACCGATACTGGTTTCACCAGCTGTCCAACCAGGTGATGGCACGCGACCTGTTCAGGCTGCTGAGCAAGCAGCTTGGCAACGACGCCTTGTTCGAGGAAGTGCGTGAAGAAGTGCTCGACATGAGTCACTACCTCGACAGCGACGACTCGCGGCGTCAGGGTGAATCCGTGCTGCGCCTGACCGTCGTCACGATCTTCGGCATGATCGGCACGATCGTCACCGGATTCCTCGGCATGAACATCTTCGCGCTCGCCGACGAGTCGTGGCTCTACCGGTTAGGCGCGTTCGTGATCGTGCTGATTCCGGCGGTTCTGCTGACACTGCTGACCGTGCAGAACTCGCGGGTCCTGTCGGCGACGCTCGATGCGATCGGCAACGACAGGATGAACTGGCGCGAGCGGCTCGCGCGCATCGGCAAGAGCTACCGCGGCCCCCCGAGCGACCTCTGATCGACCATTGATCGACCCCCGGGGGACAACGGACACGGTCCCCGCATCGCCGCCAAGCTCAACGGCC
>JBGSTN010000426.1:0-2048 GCA_041736455.1 Burkholderiaceae bacterium
CCTTGTCGGTGCCGAGCGACCCGCCCAGCTCGCGCTGGACGTCGTCGAGCGTCGCCGACGGCGTGAGGACGACAGGCTCGCCACGCATCGATGCCGACCGCCCGTCCTGTGCCTTCGATATTTCGGGCAGCAAGGCTTTCACGTATTCGATGCCCGTGCGCTCCGCGGAAGAGAACGCGATGCTGGCGAGGTTGGCGCTGAAGAAACTCCATGCAAGCACGCTGAGCGGAATCGCGAAGGCGGTGGAGATCAACACGGCCTTCATGCCGAAGCCGACCCGGCGGAACAACCGTACCCCCGGGGCCCACGGGCCATGGAACGCAAAGAACCCGCCGTGCGGTTGAGACGATGACGACTGACGAGCCATTGACGGGCCCCCTTCAAACGTGATGTTGCAGTCTCGAGGACCTGAGCATCCGAGCCCCATGATGGCACTCGGCCTTCCAAACGGAAAATCGCTATCGCCATGATCGCCGATCGACGACCGCGTTGAACCGTCGATAGGAGCCATCGAGGCCCTTCAATTCGCAGGACACGCCTGGCGACCGGTCGTCTTTCCGGTCTGCCCGCTCGGACAGTGACAAAAGCAACCGGCAGGCAGCGACGATCGGCATCGATCGCCGCACGGCAATCGCAATTGCGCGAAAATAGTGACAACCGCGCGCAGGAACACCGTCGCGCTCCCTTCCAGGCAACATGCCGAACGAGGAGAAATCGATGCAGACATCCCTGGTGCTCACGGTGATCGGCCGCGACCGGCCCGGACTGGTCAGCGCGTTGTCGCAGCGTATCACTGCCCATGAAGGCAACTGGCACGACTCCCGCATGGCGAGCCTCGCCGGTCAATTCGCCGGCCTGCTGCTGGTCAGTGTGCCGGACGAACGCGCGCAGTCGCTGATCGCGTCGCTGCGTGAACTCGAAGCTCAGGGACTGCGGCTGCTGTTCGAACACGGCGCCGCCTCTGCGATCGAAGGCGGCAAGAAGATGACCCTCGATCTGACCGGGCAGGACCGGCCCGGCATCGTCCGCGACATTTCCGAGGCGCTCGCGAAGCACGAAGTGAGTATCGAAGAGATGGAGACGGCGTCGTTCAGCGCGTCGTTCTCGGGCGAGGCCTTGTTCGAGATGAAGGCCACGCTCCATGCGCCGGCGAACGTTGCCGAGACCACGCTCAGGCGTGCAGTCGAAGCGCTCGCCACCGACCTGATGGTCGAGATTCGGTCAGGCGACGAACGCTGAGCGGAAAGCGCGTCATCCTGCCGCCCGGGGTAGCAATGTCTGCACAGGCCAACCGCACGCATTGGCGTGCCTGAGCAGCAGCGCGTCCGGGTTCACCACGACGGGTCGCCCGACTGCACTGAGCAGAGGCAAATCGTTGATGGAGTCGGTGTAGAACCATGCCTCGGCCATGGTCTCGGGTGGCGCCCCTTGTTCGGCGAGCCAGTCCCGTACGCGCTGCACCTTGCCCTCGCGCATGTTGAGCGTTCCGGCCACGCGACCGGTGTAGACCCCGTTCGACACTTCCAGTTCAGTGGCCAACAGGTGTTCGAAACCCAGCTCTGCCGAGGTGCCACGGGCAATGGCGCGGTTGCAGGCGGTCGTCAGTACGAGCGTACAACCCTCAGCGCGGTGCGCCTCGACGAGTGCTCGCGCGGCTGCCGGCAAGCGCGGTCGAATCTCCTCGGCCAGGAATCGCGCCAGCCAAGGTGCCCAATAGTCGGGGCTGCCGCCAGCGAACAGGCCGGTGTAGAAACCGCTGAATGTCTCGGCAGCGACACGACCCGCGCGGTAGTCGGCCATCATCCGATCGTTGCACGCCTGTTCCGACGCGCCGGCGAGGCCGCATCTCACAAGGAACCGGCACCACAGGTCGTCTCCATCTCCGTCCAGAAGCGTGTGGTCCAGATCGAACAGCGCCAGCCGAGCCTGCTTCGCCATCAGAACGGCATCGGCTCGCCGAACGGCTCGACGTAGCTCAGGTGGGTGCACAACCCGTATTCGGGCGTCCAGCGGTGAAGCGAGATCTTGGGCGGCTCGAGGCGGGCCCG
>JBGSTN010000442.1:0-2576 GCA_041736455.1 Burkholderiaceae bacterium
CTGCACGCCCGACACGTGCGATGGCGGCGCGTTCGCGCGCCCGGCGACGCACGCGCTCGAGCGCCTGGACGAGATCGTCGTCAAGCACGTACGGATTCGCCGGGTCCGGTGCGTCGAGATAGGGTTCAGCCATGCTGCGAAGTATGGTCGCACAATTGCCGCAAGCGGCTGGCCCGACAGGCCCCAAGGGCGGCTCGCAGGCAGGGTTTTACCGCGCTTGCCGAATTGATCAGCGCCGATGGTAGAATCATCGGTTAACCAGATCATTGACCTCGGTCATCCAGCAAGGAATTCCATGGTTGTCATCAGACTTTCACGCGGCGGCGCCAAGAAGCGGCCGTTTTACAACATCGTGGTCACCGACCGCCAGAACCGACGTGATGGCAGGTTCATCGAGCGCCTGGGCTACTACAACCCGATGGCTGCGAAGAACGAGCGTGAAGTTGCCGTGGCCTCCGAGCGTATCGAATTCTGGACCAGTCGCGGCGCGCAGATATCCGACACCGTGCAGCGCCTGCTGAACCAGCTCGCCCGTGATCCGGAGCGTGGGGCAGCGCCCGCCAAGGCGGCGAAGAAGGCCAGTGGCAGTCAAGCGGCGGCTACGGCAGCAGCCTGATCGATGCGTGCAGCGCATCGAATGCGCTGCACTGGTGTATTCGTGGTACCGGATTCCCGTTCGGGCAGCCGGGTTCGGGCGTCCGTTCGACTCGAACCGTGTCGGGGACCAGTGTGATTAGCTTCATGGTTCGAACGATCCGGCGGCTGAACCCGACGTTGGTGCCATGAGCGAAACCAGCGATCTCGTCGAAGTGGGCCGCGTGCTCGCGACGCATGGTGTTCGCGGCTGGCTCAAAGTGGCTGCTGCCACCGGCCCGGATTCGGTCCTGCATGCCGTGCCTTCATTGTGGCTCGTCCGCCACCAGGAGCCGCCCGTTGCGTTCGACATCCTGCAGCGGCGCGAGCACAGCGGGAACTTCCTGCTGGCCCTGCAGGGCCTTGATGACCCTGAAACCGCGGCGGCATGGCGTGGCTCGACGGTTTGCGTGCCGCGGTCGTCCTTCCCGGATCTGCCGGACGACGAGGTCTACTGGATCGACATGATCGGGTGCGCGGTGGTCACCTCGGCCGGTCATGAACTCGGTACGGTCGCCGGCGTCGACGACCATGGTGGCGGCCCGTTCCTGCGCGTCGTTTCCCGCCCGGAACGACCCGGCGTCGTCGAGCGTTTGATTCCCTTCGTGCCGGTCTACGTCCTCGATGTCGATCTCGTGCATCGGATCATCGAGGTCGACTGGCAACCGGACTGGGATTAGTCGCCGATGCGGATCGACGTGATCTCGATCTTTCCGGCGATGTTCTCCGCCATTGCCGACGCCGGCATCACGGGACGCGCGCTGGATAGGGCGTTGTGGGCCCTGCATCGCTGGGATCCGCGGGATTTCACGACGGACCGCTATCGCCGGGTCGACGACAGGCCCTATGGCGGAGGTCCGGGCATGGTCATGATGGTCGAACCGCTCGAACGAGCGACCGACGCTGCCGTTGCCGCGCAGCGCGACGTCCTGGGCAGCAGCGGTCCCGTGATCCTGTTGAGCCCGGCCGGGTCGCGATTCGATCAGGCTTATGCGCGTCGCCTCGTGGCGTTGCCTTGCCTCACGCTGGTCTGCGGTCGCTATGAAGCGATCGACCAGCGCTTCATAGACCGTCGGGTCGACCACTCGATTTCGATCGGCGATTTCGTCGTGTCCGGAGGCGAATTGCCGGCGATGCTGTTGATCGATACGCTGGTTCGCCTGCTGCCCGGTGCCGTGAACGATCCGGCCTCCGTCGAGGAAGAATCGTTCGTGAGCGGCCTGCTCGATTGCCCGCATTACACCCGGCCCGAGGCCTGCGCCGGCGAGACCGTGCCGCCGGTCCTGCTTTCGGGCGACCACAAGCGCATCGCGCGTTGGCGGCGCGGGCAGGCGCTGTTGCAGACCGCCCGTCATCGACCCGACATGATCGAAGCGCTGCGTTCTTCCGGTCATCTGTCGTCGGACGATGAAAGGGTGCTCGATACCGTCGCCGGAATTGCGTCGGCTGGTGGGTAGCTATCGACTGTCATGCAACGATGCTATGATTACGGGTTAGCCGCAGCAATCTGTCGACAAAAACCGCAGTCGGAATAAAAGAAGCCATGAATCTCATCGAGCAGCTCGAGCAGGAAGAAATGAAGCGCCTTGGCACGGTCGTGCCGGCATTTGCCCCGGGCGATACGGTGGTCGTCAACGTGAATGTGGTGGAAGGCACCCGCAAGCGGGTGCAGGCCTATGAAGGCGTCGTCATCGCGCGGCGCAATCGTGGTCTGAATTCGGCCTTCACGGTTCGGAAGATCTCGTCGGGCGAAGGCGTCGAGCGGACTTTCCAACTATATTCCCCGATCATCGCCTCGATCGAAGTCAAGCGCCGCGGCGACGTCCGTCGTGCCAAGCTATATTACCTGCGGGATCGCTCGGGCAAGTCGGCACGCATCCGGGAGAAGCTGCCGGCTCGCAAGGCCGCGGCTGCCACGACGGCCTGAGTACGGCGACCCGGGT
>JBGSTN010000450.1:0-2885 GCA_041736455.1 Burkholderiaceae bacterium
AAACCGGCAACGCCCACCACTTCGTTGACCTTGACCGTGATCGCCCGGTTGCCGGCGCCGATCAGCGCGCTCAGCCCGCCAACACTGCCGACGGGTGCGAGCTTGGCGGCGAGCACCGCTTCGCCACGCGACAAGGTCGTCTTGATCACGCGACCCTCGAGCTGGGTCTTGTCCTTGAACGAACCTTCCGGCACATCACCCGACGACCAGTCGACCGTGCGCAGCATGCTCGCGTCGAGCAGCTGGCCCATCGGCAGGTCCTGACTCGCAATGACGATCGTCGGCCCGACGACCCTGGGTGTGGCCAGCAACGGCCCCGACGGTTGCCCGACGAGCGTGACGGCGGCCAGACCCGCCGCTGCACTCAGGCCAAGCATCACGATTCCACGGACTCCACGCATTTCAGATCTCCACTAGAAGTTTCAAGCAGTTCAGCCGTATATCGCCCACGGCATTGACAGGCCTTTTTGCTGGGCAATTGCCAGCAGTACAGCGGCCGAACAGATCGCCAGCGCAAACGGCAGACGCTCCACGGTGTCCTTCTCCGGATCGAACAGCGCCGCACCGCCAGTCGGTGACGCGATCCGTTCCATCACGATCAATCGCAGGTTGGCCATCACCCGATGGCGCCGGTCGGCCTGGAACATCCGACTCAGCGACAGCAGGCCGCCACACAGCAAGACGGCAAGAATCAGATTGGCCGATTCGCTTGCGCCGAACAGCGCACCCATGAACGCCATCAGCTTCACGTCACCGGCACCCATCACGCGCATCAGGTGCAGCACCAGGAAGAAGCCGAAGCAGATCACGGCGCCGAGCAGTGCTTCGCGCAGCCCCAAGCCACCGGCCAGGTGATGCACGAACACGCCGCGCCCGGCGGGGGCGATCGCGTGAAAACCCGATGCCACGAGCAAGCCGCTCAGCACCAGCAGATTCGGAATCCGGCGCTGGCGGGCATCGGAGACACAGATCGCGGCAATGATCATCAGCAGGCCCACGCCTGTGATCGAGTGCAGCAGCATGAATTGCGATTCGTTCATTGCTTTCTCGCGCAGTCGCCCGACGACGTCGCCGCGCTGACGCAGTCGCTGATCGATTCGTAGAGCGACTTCGCATCGTGCCCGACGAGGCGGACTGCCAGCACGACGACGATCGCGATGAAGGCGGCTACGAGCGCGTATTCGAGCGCGCTGGCACCTTGTTCATCTCGAAGGAATCGAGCCATGCGATGAGTGAGGAGGACGGGTTGCATACATTCCGGTACTTCATGAATTCGTATGACCCTGGCGCTTCTTTGACCCCGGGCTCGTCGTCGGCCCGGGTGTCTTACTACAGTGCTTCGGCTACTGACCGATCATCGACCGATCACTGATCGATCACTGGCAGACGCCGTCCTTCAGGCAGGTCGATACGCGGCCGAACACACCACTGACGTTCACGCCAACCGTCTTGGCAGCGACGGCAACGACGAGCGCGATCAACGCGGCGAGCAGACCGTACTCGATCGCGCTGGCACCGGATTCGTCGCGAATGAATTTCTTGATGGCAACCATTTGAATCTCCTTGCGTGCAGTCTGTTACTGCGGGATTTACCAGAGGCCGTGGGGGTCACGGTGGGAGGTTTCATCTGCCGACGAACGGCGTTCAGCAGATGACGCATTGTGAGTTTCCCGGCCATCGGACCGTTATGAAATCCGTCACCGAAACCGCGGCACTTTGTCCGGAAACTTTGCACTCCAGGTGCGCTATTACGCAGCAACGCACTGAAAAACAAAACACAATGCGATTCACATCGAGCAACTCCTCCGGTGCTTAACGAGATCGTCGAGATGACTTTCCAGATACTCCCGCAGCAATCAGTTGAAATCGAACGGCGTGGCGCCGTCGCCTGTGCAAGTGCCGTTCGTCGGAACATCGATCGGACCGCTGCCGAGACCGTACATCGGTGCGTCGGTCGAACCATCCGTCGGTCGGAATCGACCCTCGGCGCCCAGCGTGGCGCGACGATCGTCGAATTCGCGATCATCGCGAGCCTGTTGTTCACGCTGCTGCTCACGATCGCCGACTTCGGGCAACTGTTCTGGACCAACCTCACGATGCAGCACGCGGTGCGCGAAGGCACACGCTACGCAGTGACCGGCAGCACCTCGCTCGCGTCGACACCGGCCGCCGCCGACGCACGATGCCAGGCGGCACTGGCCAAGATCCGCGAACAATCGATGGGCCTGTACGACAAGGTCGACGCAAGGGTCCAGTTCAAGACGGTCGACGAGAGCGGCGGCGGACGGCTCGGCAGCGAGCTGCGCGTGATCGGTTCCGGTTCGTGCTACGGCGCCGGCGAGATCATCGTCGTGCAGGTCGATGCGAAGGCGCCCGTGCTCACGCCGTTTCTGCGGCCGTTCTTCAGCGACGGCAAATATGCATTCTCGGTCAGCACGACCATGAAGAACGAGGTGTTCGAATGATGAAGCGTTCTGTCGTTTCCCGGATCGTCGGATCCAGAGACCATGGCTACGGACGAGGCCACGATCGCAATCAGCGTCAGACCGGCGCCGCGATGGTCGAGTTCGCGTTGACGCTGCCGATACTCCTGACCGTGCTGCTGGGGGTGATCGATCTGTCGCGCGCCATCCAGTTCGACAACGTGCTCACGCACATGTCGCGCGAGGGCGCCAACATCGCCGCGCGGGCGAAGTCGCTCCAGCCGGGCCAGATCATCGATGCGTTGAGTTCCACGGCGGCGCCGCTCGACATGCGACGCGACGGAATGATCTACATCACCGAGATCAAGGGCAACCCCGATGGCACCGGCCGCATCGTCAACCAGTATCGGTCTAACGAAGGCCGCATGGCGCTCGACAGCCGGCTCTGGCATTGCCCGGCCT
>JBGSTN010000496.1:0-7415 GCA_041736455.1 Burkholderiaceae bacterium
CGGGCTCAGGAGGGAGGCAGCGGCCGCGGCGACGCGGGTTACGCCGGGCGCGTCCAGGCCGCCATTCGCAGCCAGATCTCCTTTCGACAGCCAGGCAACGTCACCGACGCACCGCGTGCCTCGTTCTCCGTCGTGCTCGACCCGGACGGAACGATCCGCAACGTCACCCTCAAGACATCGAGCGGACTGCGCAGTTGGGACCAGGCAGCCGAACGGGGGATTCAACGCGCCGGGCGCCTGCCCTGTCCACAGAACACGCCTTGTCCGAAGGAACTCATCATCAACCTGACGCCCGGCGAGTGAGCCGTAGCCGGATGTCCGGTCCGTCGGTATCGCTCCGATATAATCCGCCGCAAGCCTGATCTGGAACGCCAACGCATGACAATCTGGTCGAAGACCACCGCTGCACTCCTGTTCCTGCTCACCCTGGTCGTCGGCGCAACCGCTGCGCGCGCACAGATGACCATCGATGTGGTCGGCGTCGGCGCGAATCAGTATCCGATCGCGATTGCCAATTTCGAAGTCAGCGGTCAGGTGCCCTCGAGCGTGGTGAACGTCATCCGTGACGATCTGCAACGCAGCGGTGTCTTCCGCCTGGTCGACAGCGGCACGACACTCGGCGAGAACGGCACGATCAATTTCGATGCGCTGCGCACGCGTGGCGCCGATGCGATCGTGGGCGGCAACGTCACCGCTCGTCCGGACGGCCGCTTCGACATCCGTTATCGTCTGACCGACGCTGTCCGACAGTTGAATCTCGGCGGCGAAGCCATCATCGCCAATGGTGACAACCTTCGTTACGCCGGCCATCGCATCAGCGATTTCATCTACGAGAAGCTCACGGGCGAGAAAGGCGTGTTCACCACGCGCATCGCGTTCGTGACGCGCCAGGCCAATCGCTACCGGCTCAACATCTCCGACTGGGATGGACAGAACGCCCAGGCATCGCTCACGTCCAGCGAGCCGATCATCTCGCCATCATGGTCGCCGGACGGCAAACGCATCGCCTATGTCTCGTTCGAGACCAGGAAGCCGGTCGTCTATGTTCATACCCTGTCGACGGGCCAGCGGATTCCGGTAGCCAACTTCAAGGGCAGCAACAGTGCGCCTGCGTGGTCGCCCGACAGCAAGACGCTCGCTGTCGCACTGACACGCGAGGGCGCGTCGCAGATCTACCTGGTCAGTGCCGATGGCTCGACGGCGCCGCGCAAGATCGTATCGTCCAGTGGTATCGATACCGAACCCGCGTTCGCCCCCGACGGCGCGAATCTCTACTTCAGTTCGGATCGCGGTGGTTCCCCGCAGATCTATCGCATTCGGATCGATGGCGGCGCGGCGGAACGGATCACGTTCGATTCCGCCTACAACGTCAGTCCGCGCATCAGCCCGGACGGGCGGACTCTCGCGTTCGTCACGCGCCGCAAAGGCAGTCACTTCATCGCGCTCAAGGACCTGCAGAGCGGCAACGAGAACATCCTGTCCGATGGCGGCCAGGAAGAATCGCCCAGCTTCGCGCCCAATGGCCGCTGGCTCATGTACGCCACGCGGGTCAATGGCCGTGACACGCTGATGGCTGCCTCGGTCGATGGCAGAATCAAGCAAAGGCTCACCGCTGATTCCGGTGACATTCGAGAGCCCACGTGGGGGCCATTCGATGGATCCTGAAAACCGAATCGAACTGCCGCCCTGCTCTCCCCCGGGGTCTACGAACCGTCACCAGAAACTGGTACCTAGGAAAAACCTGTCATGAAAGTGCAACTGCTGTCGTCCCTGCTCATCGCGCTGGTCGTCACCGCCTGTGGTTCCAATGTCCGCCTCGACGATGCCGCGGGCATCGAGAATCGCACCGGCGGCAGGAATCCGGCGGGAAGTGCGCCAGGGACGGGTGCCGATTCACAGGCCATCGACGATGCGGCCAGGCAGCGTTCGGTCGCACCGATCGTTGCCGATCAGGCGCGCGCACCGGATCCACTCGATGAACCGAACAGCCTGCTGTCGCGTCGCGACATCTTCTTCGCCTACGACAGCTTCACCATCGAGGACCAATACCGGCCGATCGTCGAGGCCCATGCGCGCTATCTGGTCGAGCATCCGGAGCGCCGGATAGTGCTGCAGGGCAACACCGACGAACGAGGCAGTCGCGAATACAATCTGGCGCTCGGCCAGAAACGTGCCGAAGCGGTCCGACGTGCCATGTCGGCGCTCGGCGTATCGGAGGGTCAGATCGAAGCGGTGAGCTTCGGCGAAGAGCGCCCTCGAGCAGTCTCACAATCCGAAGAGGCCTACACTGAAAACCGTCGTGCCGACATCGTCTATCAGTGATCGCGGCGACATGAGCAAGCTGCTGATCGTGATGCTGGTCGCAACCTGGCTGTCGCCGGCGCATGCACTGTTCGACGACAACGAAGCACGCCGTGCAATTCTCGACTTGCGGCAACGCTTCGAGAAGCAGGATACCGAAATCGGCAATCGCCTTCGTGCGCTCGATACCAAGGTGAACCAGATCCAGGCTACGGCGAGCGGCCAACTGGCGTTGCAGCAGGAGATCGAATCGCTGCGCAGCGAACTCGCCAGACTGCGCGGTCAGCTGGAAGAACAGACCAATGCCCTCGCCAAGGTGCAGCGCGAGCAGAAAGCGCAGCTTGCCAACGTCGATTCGCGCATCAAGACCGTCGAGCCGGTCGAGGTCGACATCAACGGCCAGTCGTTTCAGGTCGACCGCACCGAGCAGCGCCTGTTCGATGCGGCCTTGAACGAATTCCGCAGCGGCAACTTCTCCAATGCCGAAAGGAGCTTCGAACAGTTTCGCCAACTCTTTCCTTCGGGTCCCTACGCGGCCGAGGCCGCGTTCTGGCTCGGGAGCGCGCAATACGGCCTGAAGAAATACAAGGAGGCGGCGGCAACGCAGTCGGCGCTCGTCGATCGCTTCCCGGAGAATCCCCGTGCGGCCGACGCGCTGCTGAACAAGGGCTTCGCCGAGATCGAAATGGGACGCAAGGATGCGGCCCGCAAGAGCTTCGAACTCGTCCAGAGACGTTTCCCCGATTCGACGGCAGCCCAGAGCGCTGCCCAGCGCCTGGGCAGTCTGTGATCGGAATCGACGACGCCTCATCGCCTCGACGGCCGAGCGCGGGGTTTGACCCACGCGCCTCTGCCAGCTAGAATCGTGGGCTCGAGAGAGGTAAGGGGCCGTTAGCTCAGCTGGTAGAGCACCGGACTTTTAATCCGTTGGTCGCTGGTTCGAACCCAGCACGGCCTACCACTTACGCTAGCACTCGGGCCGATGGCGGGCACGAACGCCGACTGCACGGCGCCGAACGTGCAGCGCCAAGCTTCGAGCATCCCGTCGAATCCGTCGACCTCGCGCGATACCCCGACTACTACCCGACCCGGTTCATCGTGCGCCAGGGCAAGCCTCAGCCGTGCGGGCCCTGCAGTGGTTTTGCGGCGAGTCTGCGAGCCGATCCGTCGATCGTCAGATCCTTCGTTCCGTCGGTGCTGCCCGGCTTGCTCGCCGCCGCTGCGTCGATCGTTCTCGATAGGAGCCGCGCCTCGTCGCGCAATTGGCGGAATCTGAGCTTCCGGCGACGGCGCGTGATGATCGTGCGGATGCGCCATACCATCGACGTGATGACGTAGGCGAACATTGCAGCGATCGTGGCAAGGGTGATCAGGCCGACCGCAAGCGGCAAGCCGGCATGGAAGAGGTTGTCCCACCATCCGCCAAGCCAGCCGAACAAGCCCGGATCCGGGATATCGATGTCGACGAGTTCGCTGAACTCGTTGGACTCGGGCGGCTCGGGCGGCGCGACCGGCGACGAGTGTTCGCCGAGGATCAGGTTGCCCAGTCGATAGGCAAAATAGTAGATCGGCGCGAACGTGACCGGATTCGTGATCAACGTGCTGAACACGGCGACCGGAATATTCGCGCGCAGCAGCACCGCGGCAATCGCCGAAAGCGGGATCTGCGCAATCGGCACCAGCAGCCCGAAGAACAGGCCCAGCGAAAGCGCCATCGCGATTCCGCGGCGATTGACATGCCAAAGGCGCGGATGAGTCAGCCGCGGCCCCAGCCATCGCAGCCAGGGATGCGCAATGACAGCCTTGGCGTCCGGCAGCCAGCGTTTGAACCGGGTCAAGATTTCAGATCGGCGACCACCGATGCGACAGCATGAGTCAGCCGCTTTGCACAGTCGATATGCAGGAATTCGTTGGGACCATGGGCGTTGGACTGCGGCCCGAGCACGCCGGTGATCAGGAATTGCGCATCGGGGAAGTGCTCACCGAGCATGTTCATGAACGGGATCGTGCCCCCCTCGCCGATCCAGCCAACGGGACGACCGTAGCTGCGTTGCGAAGCACGCGACAGTGCATCGAGCAGCCAGGGTGCCGTTTCCGGCGCGTTCCAGCCGCTCGCGGAATGGTCGGCATCGAATGTCACACGTGCGTTGTACGGCGGGTTCCTGGTCAATGTTTCCGCCAGCACCCGGGTCGCGTGCGCGGCATCGATCGTCGGCGGCACACGCATGCTCAGCTTGAACTTCGTGCGTGGCCGCAGGACGTTGCCGGCCGAATCGATCCCGGGCAACCCGGCGGCACCCGTGATCGAGAGTGCCGGCCGCCAGGTCCGCGCCAGAATCGCTTCGACCGGGTCGGTCGTCATCGGTTGCGCGGTCATGCCGGGTTCGGTGCCATGTGAACAGCCCACCCACGGAAACGCCCGCCAGACCTGTTCCCCGAGAATCTCGCCGGCCGCTCGCGCCTGCGCGAGCCTGGCGGCCGGAATGTCGGTATGCAATGCATCGATCAATACCCGCCCGGTCGCCGGATCGTCGACCCGGTTGAGCAACTGTCGCCCGATGCGAAACGACGAGGGCACGATGCCGCTGGCCATGCCCGAATGAACGCCCTCCTCGAGAATCTCGACAGTCAGCACACCGCCGACGAGGCCGCGCAGCGACGTGGTGACCCAGAGTTGTTCGTAGTTGCCGCAGCCACTGTCGAGGCCGGCGACCAGTTTGACCTGGCCCAGTCGGGGTGCAAGGAGGCGCAGGTATTCCGGCAGGTCGGGACTGCCGCTCTCCTCGCAGGTCTCGATGAGACCGACGCAACGCGCGCGCGGCACGGCCTGGGCGTCCAGAGCGGCGATGACGGTCAGTGCCGCATAGACCGCATAACCGTCATCGGCGGCGCCACGGCCATAAAGCCGGCCGTCTTCGATCACCGGACGCCAGGGCCCGAGATCCTGGCGCCAACCTTCCATTTCGGGTTGTTTGTCGAGATGCCCGTAGAACAGCACCGTGTCGTCATTGCCGAGACCACCCGTTGCCGGCACATCGAACAACAGACAAGGTGTGAGCCCTTCGATCAGGATGATCTCGAAGCTGGCGCCTTCGATGCCCTGAGCGGTGCACCAGTCGCGTGCCGAGCGGATCACCTGGTCGAGGTAACCATGGGCCGCCCAGCCGGGGTCGAAAGCCGGCGATTTGGCCGGCACTTTCACGTAATCGACCAGGCGCGGAACGATTTCGTCGTCCCAGCGGCGGTTGACGAATTGCTTGAGTTCGGAAAAATCCATGGGTGGCCTGCAAAGGGGCAATTTCAACGCGTTCTAGTTTAGTCCCTGGGATTCGCCCGGTTGCTGCGCAGGCCCCACAGCGAGCCCGTCATTCGCAAACATGGCCGACGGCCGGTCGGCGACGCCCGAACAGCTGGCGGATGCTCACGTTGCATGGCCGGATGCCACGCATGGCCAGTGCGCTCCTTCGGTTTCGACGCGGAGCTTCCCGCGCGTCAGTCCGGCATCTCGGGAACCAGCAGGCGGAGGAAGTCGCGGACGAAACCGCGCCGCATCGCGCCGGTCCTGACGGCGACGTAACTGGTCTTGGTGCCGAACAGATGTCCGCAATCGCGCGCGACCAGCGGTCGGTCATTCTCGGGCTCGAATGCGAGGCCTGCGACCAGTCCCACCCCCATGCCGAGGCGGACATAGGTCTTGATGACATCGGCATCGAGCGCAGTCATCGCGATCTCGGGTGCCAGACCGGCAGATGCGAACGCCTGATCGATCGAAGTCCTGCCGGTGAAGGCCGTGTCGTAGGTCAGCAGCGGAAATTCGGCAAGCGCCTCGATCGTCACTGGCGTGACGTCCGCGGCCAATGGATGATCCGGCAGACAGAGCATCACATGCGTCCATTGCAGAAAGGGCCATGCGTCCAGACCATCGATCCGGGCGACCACTTCGGTGGCCATCGCCAGATCGGCCTCGCCATCGAGCGTGCGACGCGCAGCATGCACCGGGTCGCTCTGCTTCAGCACCACACTCACGTTCGGATACTGCTCGCGAAAGGTCTTGATGACCGGCGGCAACGTGTAGCGGGCCTGCGTATGCGTCGTGGCGATGATCAGGACCCCTGCCAGGTTGCGATCATGCTCGTGCCCGATACGTTGCAACATTTCGATGCGATCCAGCGCGTCGCTCGCCAGGCCGAGCGCCGTCTCGCCAGCCTCGGTCAATCCGATCAGACGGCGTCCCCGTCGCACGAAGATCTCGACGCCGAGTTCATCTTCGAGTTCGAGGATTCGCCGACTGATGCCGGGCTGCGAGGTGTGCAGCGTCTGGGCGGCACGGGTGAGATTCAGATCGCAACGCACGATCTCGCGCAGATAGCGCAACTGCTGCAGGTTCAAGGAGACTCCGTCAGACCATCTTCAAACGCGAGGCTCGCGTGGGCGGTGGAAAGGCCGCATCGATTTCCGCATGGTCGCGGTCATCCAGTTCGATCGACAACGAGGCCACGTTCTCGCGCGTGCGATCCGCATCGGCCGATTTCGGAATCGCAGTCACGCCGCGAGTGCGCAGCCATGCGAGTGCGATCTGCGCCGGCGTTGCGCCATGCCGCCTGGCGATCGGATCGAGCGCCGGATGTTCGACCAGGGCACCCTGATCGAGCGGGCAATAGGCGATGGTGGCGATCGCGTGAACCGCATGCAATGGCAGAAGATCGAATTCGACGCCACGTGTTCCGAGCGAGTAGTAGATCTGATTGGCGGCACACTCGTTGCCGCCGTCCACATCGAACAGGCGACGCATCATCGCCGTATCGAAGTTGGAGACTCCCCAGTGCCGGATCCAGCCCCGCGCCCTGACCGATTGCAGCGCAGCCACCGTTTCGGCGAGCGGAATGCTTCCCGGCCAGTGCAGCAGGTACAGGTCGATGCAATCGACCCCGAGGCGGCGCCGGCTGCGCTCGCATGCCGCAGGCAACGAGACGGCGCCCGCATTGGAAGGCAGGACCTTGCTGATGATGAACAGGTCGTCGTCGCGCCCGGCGATCGCCTCACCGACAACCTCTTCGGCACTGCCGTCGCCGTACATCTCGGCCGTGTCGATCAGCGTGATGCCGTCATCGAGG
>JBGSTN010000512.1:0-4148 GCA_041736455.1 Burkholderiaceae bacterium
TGGCGCAGCGCCTCGCCGTCACCTTCGATCACGGGCGGATCCTGGTCGATGGCGAAGATGTCGCCGAGGCGATTCGCGAACCATCGGTCGGCAACGCGGCATCGCGAATTGCCGTTTTTCCGGCCGTCCGCGGGGCGCTGCTGGCACGCCAGCGAGCTTTCAGGCTGCCGCCCGGACTGGTCGCCGACGGGCGCGACATGGCGAGCGTCGTATTCACCGACGCTCCGCTCAAAGTATTTCTGACGGCGAGCGCCGGCGTCCGGGCGCAGCGCCGCTATAAACAGTTGATCGACAAGGGGTTTTCAGCTAAACTAGACGACCTTCGCGCGGATCTCGAGGCGCGGGACGAGCGCGATACGAAACGCGCCGTTGCGCCTCTCGTAGCCGGGGAAGATTCGGTCATCATCGATTCGAGTGATCTCGATCTCGAATCTGTGGTGGCTGCGGTGGTGAAGCTAGCCACCGAACGTGGTCTCGTTTGACAAGAGTGTCCTGTACGGTCGAGTTCGGTTCCGACGAATGGAAGTCCGGAGTCTTGCCGGCAGGCGCAAGTAGTTGGCACCAGACGAATTCGGCCCTGCCGATCGAACCGGCGCCATTCCGAGCCTGATGACGTGCAGTTGCGTGAATCACGTTTGCCGCGCCTGACCAATCTGCTGGCGCGCAGGCAGTCGCACCGCACCCACGGGATTTCATTCACACCGCTGTTGCAGGGCGCGTGCACCTCGATGCCGAGGGTCTCGCGGATCAACCGGCATTCGGCGAGCCATCGTCAGAGAACCTTTTGAATACAGTCGTCAGCCAGGCAGCAAAAACCAGCAAAGGGAACAACCAAGCGGTTCAGGCAGGGGGCGAAAGTTTCGCCGCCATGTTCGAAGAGTCGCTGTCGCGTCAAGAGATGCGTGCGGGGGAAGTGATCACCGCGGAAGTGATTCGCATCGACCACAATTTCGTCGTCGTCAACGCCGGACTCAAGTCCGAGAGCTTCATCCCGATCGAAGAGTTTCACGACGACCGCGGTGCGCTCGATGTCGCCGAAGGCGATTTCGTCTCGGTCGCGATCGACGCGCTCGAGAATGGCTATGGTGAGACGCGCCTGTCGCGCGATCGCGCCAAGCGCCTCGCAGCCTGGCTGCAACTGGAAAAAGCGCTGGACAACAGCGAACTGGTCGACGGCACCATCACCGGCAAGGTGAAGGGTGGCCTGACCGTCATGACCAACGGCATTCGGGCGTTCCTGCCCGGCTCCCTCATCGACGTGCGTCCGATCAAGGACACCACGGCCTACGAAGGCAAGACGATGGAGTTCAAGGTCATCAAGCTCGATCGCAAGCGCAACAACGTCGTGCTGTCGCGTCGCGCCGTGATCGAGCTCTCGCTCGGCGAAGAGCGCGAGAAGCTCCTCGAGAATCTCCAGGAAGGCATGGAGATCAAGGGTATCGTCAAGAACATCACCGACTACGGTGCGTTCGTGGATCTGGGCGGCATCGATGGCCTGCTGCACATCACCGACATGGCCTGGCGTCGCGTGCGTCACCCGAGCGAGGTGGTTCAGGTCGGTGAAGAGATCACGGCCAAGGTGCTCAAGTTCGACCAGGAGCGCCAGCGCGTCTCCCTGGGCATCAAGCAGTTGGGCGATGACCCCTGGACCGGCATCAGCCGACGTTATCCGCAGGGCACGCGCATGTTCGGCAAGGTCACCAACATCACCGATTACGGCGCGTTCATCGAAATCGAGCCGGGCATCGAGGGTCTCGTGCACGTGTCCGAGATGGATTGGACCAACAAGAACGTCAATCCGTCCAAAGTCGTTGCACTCGGCGATGAAGTCGAGGTGATGGTGCTCGAGATCGACGAAGACCGTCGACGCATTTCGCTGGGCATGAAGCAGTGCCGCGCCAATCCCTGGGAAGAGTTCAGCGACAACTACCGCAAGGGCGATCGCGTCAAGGGCACGATCAAGTCGATCACCGATTTCGGCGTGTTCGTGGGTCTGCCGGGCGGCATCGATGGACTGGTGCACCTGTCCGACCTGTCCTGGAACGACACGGGCGAAGAAGCCGTGCGCAACTTCAAGAAGGGCGACGAAGTCGAGGCCGCGGTGCTGGCGATCGACACCGAACGCGAACGCATTTCGCTGGGTATCAAGCAACTCGACGGCGATCCGTTCAGCAATTTCGCGGCGACGCATGACAAGGGGTCGGTCGTGACCGGCAAGGTCGGTGCGGTCGATGCGAAGGGCGCCGTGGTCGACCTGGGCCATGAAGTCGAGGGCTACCTGCGTGCTTCGGAAATCTCGCGTGATCGCGTGGAAGATGCCCGCACGCACCTGAAGGAAGGCGAAGAGGTCGAAGTCATGATCATCAACCTCGATCGCAAGAACCGGGTGGTCAGTGTGTCGCTCAAGGCGCGCGACTCGGCGGACACCGCCAACGCCATCGAGCGTATGCAGGCCGAATCGGGTGCATCGAGCGGAACCACCAATCTCGGTGCCCTGCTGCGCGCCAAGCTCGACGGTACCAGCGACGACAACTGATCGTCGCGAAGCCGGCGACCGGCATGCCGGTCGCCGCGCCCGCTTTTCATGCCTGCGACATTGCGGAAACCGAACCCATGAGCGAACCGGACGCGGTCGATCCGATCGATCCAGACGACGAGCAGAGCGCTCATACGATGACGCGCTCGGAGCTCATCAACAGGCTTGCCGAGCGATTCCCTCAACTGGTCGCCAAGGACGCCGAGTTCGCCGTGCGTACGATTCTCGATGCAATGGCGAATACGCTTGCGGCCGGCAAACGCATCGAGATTCGAGGCTTCGGCAGTTTCGCGCTGTCCCATCGGCCTCCGAGGGTAGGGCGAAATCCGAAATCGGGCGAAACGGTCATGGTGCCCGAGAAGCGCGTTCCCCATTTCAAGCCCGGCAAAGACTTGCGCGAACGTGTCGATGCGCGCGGAACGGCGGATAATGCGCAGGAGAGCGCCGAGGTGCTGGTCAAGTCCTCGACGCCGGTCAAGTCTCCGCCGTCATCGCCGCATGCGACGGATCGGCTTATCTGAATGCGGCATCTACGCGGCCCAATCATGCGCTTCGTCTCCATCATCTTCACCATCATTCTGTTCGTCCTGGCCCTTGGCCTGGCGTTGTCCAATACCCAGCCCACCGATCTGCGCTTCTTCACGTCGGGCGACGAGTACTTCCTGCGCTTGCCGCTGGTCGTGCTGCTGGTCTGCTTCTTCATCGTGGGTGTGGCGGTCGGCATGTTGTCCGGTCTGCCGTCGTGGTTGCGCCAGAAGCGTGAAATCCTTCGCCTGCGCCGGCAGGTCAGGACGCTCGAGGAGCGCAAGGACGCCGAGGCCGTGCGCTCCGTGCAGAAGTCCCTGCCAGCGTTGCCTGCGGTGGCGCAGAACACCCCACGCCTGAGTTCGAGATGACGCGCGGCATGTGATGACGCCCGATGTCTGGTGGTTCCTGCTGGTGCCGCTCGTCTTCGGGCTGGGTTGGATGGCACGCGGTTTCGACGGCCGCAGTGGCGGTCGCGACGAAACGGTGCCGAGCGCGTACTTCAAGGGCCTGAACTTTCTGCTCAACGAGCAGCCCGACAAGGCGATCGACGCCTTTGTCGATGTGGTGCGCATCCAGCCCGAGACGGTGGAATTGCATTTCGCGCTGGGCAGTCTTTTCAGGCGCCGAGGCGAGACCGAACGCGCGATACGCGTTCATCAGAATCTGGTCGAGCGTAGCGATCTTTCCAACGAGCGACGCGAGAACGCGGTCTTCGAACTCGGCCAGGATTACCTGAAGGCGGGTCTGCTCGATCGCGCGGAAGATGCGTTCAACCGGCTCGAGGGCTCGCAATACCGCGCCGCTGCACTCGGTCACCGGCTGCGAATCGCGCAGATGGTGAGCGACTGGACCGCCGCGATCGCGCTGGCCGAGCAACTCGACCGGGATCCGGCGGAACCGCAGCATCTGGAGGTGGCGCATTTTCACTGTGAACTCGCCGAGGGACTTGCGGCAGGTCGTCCTGGCGAAGGTTCGCGTGGCGCCGATCCGCCGGATCGGAGTGCAGCTCGTGAAGCGCTGTCGCGTGCAATCCGGGTCAACGATCGGCACCCGCGTCCCTGGTTGCTGCGCGGGGAATATGCGC
>JBGSTN010000605.1:0-2276 GCA_041736455.1 Burkholderiaceae bacterium
GCGGGCGTCAACGCCGCCTCGGCCCGCCAGCTCGGGCGCAGGCCGACGTTGCTGCTTCTCGCTCCGCTGCTCGTGGTGGTTCTGGTGGCCTTCGTCGCCCCACTGCTGCTGCTGTTGCACGAGAGCCTGTTCGTGCCCGAGCCCACGCTCCGTCATTACGAACGTCTGTTGAGTGAGCCACTGTACCTGCGCGTCATCGGGCGAACGTTCCGTATCGCCGCGTTCGTCACGCTCGCCGCCTTGGTACTGGCCTACCCGCTCGCCTGGTTGATGACCCGGGCGCGTGGCTGGAAGCTTGCGGTGCTGGTCGCCTGCGTGCTGCTGCCCCTGTGGACCAGTGTGCTGGTCAGGACCTACGCGTGGACGATCCTGCTCCAGCGCAATGGCGTGCTGAACCAACTGCTGGTGCAACTGGGTGTGATCGATGCGCCGGTCCAGTTGCTCTATACCGAGACTGCGGTCATTGCCGCGATGACCCACGTGCTGCTGCCCTTCATGGTGTTGCCTGTCTGGGCCAGCTTGCGTGCGATTCCGAACGACCTGGTGCAGGCCGCCTCCCTGCTCGGTGCCACGCCGCTACAGACACTGCGTGAGGTGATCTGGCCTCTTTCACTGCCGGGCGTGAGCAGTGGTTGCCTGATGGTGTTCCTGCTGTCGCTCGGCTTCTTCGTGACACCGATGCTGATTGGCGGTCCGCAGCAACTGATGGTGGCGACACTGATCTCGCAGCAGGTCCGCGAACTGCTGAACTGGCCGTTCGCCGGCGCGCTGGTGGGTTTCCTGCTCGCAGTGACAACGGTGCTCGTGCTGGCGTTCAATCGCGCGGTTCGCATCGACCGCTTCGTGGGATCGCGGTGAGCGCGTTGCCGCCCGCCCGGCGCCCGCTGCTGCCGCAGGCTGCAAGCCGGCTGCTCGTGCATGCGCTGGCCTGGGCGGTGGTCGTATTCCTGATGATTCCGACGGTGATCGTGGTACCGATGTCCTTCTCGCCCGAGCGCCACCTCGCGTTCCCGCCCAGTGGCTTCACCTGGCACTGGTATGGCGAGTACTTCGCCGACCGCGACTGGCTCGAGGCCACCTGGTTCAGTACACGAGCCGGCATTCTGTCCGCGATCAGCGCAACCGTGATTGGGGGCGCGGCGGCATTCGCACTGGTCCGTGGCACCTTGCCCGGCCGGCGCCTGGTCGAACTGTTGATCGTGGGCCCGATCGTCGTACCGCACATCGCGTTGGCAGTGGCGCTGTTCCTGGTCTACGAGAACCTGCGACTCAACGGCACCGTGTTCGGCTTCGTGCTCGCGCACACGGTGCTCGCAGTCCCGTTCACGATCTTCACGATCCTGGCATCGCTGCAGCGTGTGGACGCCGATCTCGAAATGGCGGCGCTGTCCTGCGGTGCAAGTCGATGGCGTGCGTTCATGCACATCACCCTGCCGCTGATCATGCCGGGCGTCCTGAGCGGTGCCCTGTTCGCGTTCGTCATTTCGTTCGACGAAGCGGTCGTCTCGTTCTTCATCTCGGGTATCGACGGAAAGTCGCTCCCTCGCAAGCTCTGGGAGGACATCGACTACAACCTCAGCCCGGTGATCGCCGCGGTCGCCTCGATGTTGACACTGCTGTCGGTCGCCGTGCTGCTGGGCGGTCACCTGTTCTCCTCGATCGCCGAGCGGCGTCGAGTCGCCGGGCCTGAGGTGGATGACCCGCATGACAATTGAACGGTCCCGATGCTGGTGTCGGGTTCCTTTTTCTTTCCACCCAAGTCGAGCATCTCGGTCGGCTCGACACCGGGACCTCGTGCCGTCTAGTGCGGTCGTCTACCGGCGCGATGATCGAGCGTCACCACCAAGGGAGTCAGCCGCACCATGTCAATGAACAGACGAGATCTACTCAAGATCGCTTCGGCCGCAGCGGCCGCCGCCGCCCTTCCCGTCGCGGGAGTCGCCCAGAGCAAGGAGGTGATCATTTCCTCCACGGGCGGGTTGATGGAGCGTTCGCTGCAGGAGCACTTCTTCAAGCGCTTCGAGGCGCAGACCGGCATCCGTGTGCGATCGGTTCCGATCGAGCTGCCCGACCAATGGGCGCGGGCGGTTGCTGGCGCGCGCGCCGGCAACGTGCCATTCGACATCGTCACCGCGACACCACCGGACCTGATCCAGCACAGCGAGATCCTTGCCGACGTCGACTGTGAGTCCGCCGCGATCAAGGAGAACGCGTTGCCTGGCGCGTGTTTCAAGAAAGGCATGATGCGAACCGGTGGCGGCATGACACTGGCCTGG
>JBGSTN010000724.1:0-5851 GCA_041736455.1 Burkholderiaceae bacterium
GCGCTGCGAGCTGCGTCCGGCCCTGTTTGGGCGCCGGTGCTCGAATCACGCGACCGGAGTGCGTCGGCCGTCGCACTTCGCGACGCATTCTGGCCCAGGATTTCGCCCAGGCCATGATCGGGACCGCTGCTGACATCGGACTGTCCGATGAATGGCTCTCGCCTACTATTATTTGGGTTGGTCATCGCTTTAAAATCAGTTACTTAGACTACATTGGCATCGTATGTTGGGCCGCTTGCGCCTAATTCAAGGGCGCTGCGAACGAATCACGCTCCCGACGCTCCAGGACCGTGAACGATAGTCACAGGTGCCTGGAAAGGCACCGGCGAGCGTTCGGACGCGCCACGTCGTCGTGATAACTTACGACGCGAACGATTCCAAACACGACTCGGAGGACCAGGACCATGGGCTTGTTGTCATTCATCAAGGAAGCCGGAGAAAAGCTGTTCGGTGGGAACGACGCCAAGGCGGCGACTGCGGTCGGCGGCAACGCCGACGCGGCAGCAGCCGAGGCCATCATGGGATATATCAGGACTCAGAACCTGGACGCCAAGGATCTGGCGGTCAGTTTCAAAGGCGCCGACTCGAGCGTCACGGTCACCGGCGAGGCGCCCGACCAGGAGACCCGCGAAAAGATCATCCTCTGCTGTGGCAACGTGGCCGGCGTCGTGGCAGTTCACGACCAGATGACGGTTGCGCAGGCGGCCGACGAATCGACCTATCACACGGTCAAGAGCGGGGATACGCTGTCGAAGATCGCCAAGACCGTTTACGGCGACGCCATGAAGTACCCGATGATCTTCGAAGCGAACAAGCCGATGCTCAAGCACCCGGACAAGATCTATCCCGGCCAGGTGCTGCGCATCCCGGCGCTTGCCAAGGCCTGATCGGAGCCGGGGCCGACGCTGGGCGGAGGCCGCCCGATGATGCGCGGGTCGTCGACGACAGGGTCGCGACTGGCCGATCATCGGCCACGCTGATGACGACACGTCACCTGCCCGGGTCCGATCGCAAATTGCACAGGCCGGGCGTTCGGCAAACCGGTGTCAGCGTTCGGCGCCCATCGCCTTGGCGCGCTCGAAGCGTTCGAGCGACCGCTTTTCCTGTACTGCAACCGTCGGTTCCGGCCAGCCTTTCAGATGGTTGGCGACCAGTTCGGTCAACGCCTGGATGAAGGCAGGATCGGCATTGAGGCAGGGAATGAAGCGGTAATCCTTGCCGCCAGCGTGTTCGTAGGTCTCACGTCCCTCGATCGCGATTTCTTCGAGCGTCTCGAGGCAATCGGCGACGAATCCGGGGCACACGACATCGACGCGCTTCGATCCGGCATGGCCCAGTTCGCGCAGAACGGAGTCGGTATACGGCTCCAGCCAGCGCGCCTTGCCGAAGCGCGACTGGAACGTCAATTGCCATCGATCGCCGTCCAGGCCCAGTTCGGCGGCCAGACATCGTGCTGTCGCATGGCACTCGCAGTGATAGGGATCGCCGTCGAGAAGGGTCTGTTGCGGCACGCCGTGAAAGCTCATCACCAGTTTGTCGGGCGGACCCTCGTTCCCCCATGCCTTGCGAACATGCCTGGCCAGCGCCGAGATGTAGGCGGGCTGGACATGGAAGCTGCGCACGAAGCGAAGCTCGGGCAGGTTGCGCCAGGTTCGCAGCACACGCGTGACCTCGTCGAACACGGTGGCCGTCGTCGAAGCGGCATACTGAGGATACATCGGCAGCACGAGCAGTCGCGTCACGTTTCGTTCGCGCATCCCTTCGAGCACGCTGGCGATCGACGGCTGCCCGTAGCGCATCGCGTAATTGACGGCCACGGCGTGGCCAGCTTCGCCCAGATATCCTTGCAGGTACTTCGCCTGCGCTTCGGTGTGCACCTTGAGCGGTGAACCCTCGTCGCTCCAGATGGCCGCATACTTTTCCGCCGACTTGCGAGGCCGCGTCCGAAGGACGACGCCGTTCAGGATCAGCCACCACGGCAATGCCGGAATCTCGACGACCCGCGGGTCGGAGAGAAACTGCTTCAGATACCGGCGCACGGGCCCGGTCTCCGGCAGATCGGGCGTGCCGAGTTGGACGAGCAGCACACCAGTACGTTCTATCATGCGGTGGTTGAATCCCTGGGCCGCCGAATAGCGGCTCATTCGCGAATGCCCTTGCCCGGCTCGAAGCCGAGGGAGCCTGCCAGCCTTCGATGATTGAGCGCCGCAGAGACCATGCGGGCGGTGACGTCGACGATGGGAATGACGCGATCGTAGGCCATGCGCGTCGGGCCCACGACGCCGAGAGTGCCCACGATGCGGCCGTCGACTTCGAAGGGCGCCGTGACGATGCTCAGTTGATCGTGCGGCAGCAGTTCGGACTCGCCGCCAATGAATATCTGCACGCCCTGCGCGCGATGCGAGGCGTCGAGCAGACGGAACAGACGCTTCTTCTGATCGAACAGATCGAACAGACTGCGCAGGGCATCGATGTCGTGCGACAGATCGCTGACGTCCAGCAGGTTTCGTTCGCCCGAGATCACCAGCGGATCGTCGTCGTCGCCACTGAGGGCCTCTTCTCCGGCCTCGACGGCCGAGCGCATCAGGGCCGTGATGTCTTCGCGCAGCATGCCGATCTCGCGCTTCAGTCGAATACGGACCTGCTCCAGTTCGAGACCGGCGAACTCCCGGTTCAGATAATTGGCGGCCTCGACCAGTTCGCTGCTCGAATAGTCGTGGTCGATCTGCAGGATGCGATTCTGGACGTCGCCATCGGGGGTGACGATGATCAACAGGATGCGTCGGTCGGAAAGACGCAGGAACTCGATCTGACGGAACGTCGCGGCCCGCTTGAGCGTGGTCACGACTCCCGCGAAATGGCTGAGCGTCGACAGCAGGCCCGCCGCACTCGACAGCACGCGCGCCGGTTGTCCATCCTGCAGATGGCCCTTGATCTCGTCGGTTTCATGAGTGCCGATCGGCGATACGGTCAGCAATGAATCGACGAACAGCCGATAACCCTTGGGTGTCGGAACCCGCCCGGCCGATGTGTGCGGGCTTTCGATCAGCCCCATGTCTTCCAGATCGGACATCACGTTCCGGATCGTGGCCGGGGACAGGTCGATGCCCGAGTGGCGCGAGAGCGTGCGCGATCCCACCGGTTGACCGTCGGTAATGTAGCGCTCGATGAGAGCTTTCAGAAGGGTTTGGGCGCGTTCGTCCATCGCCATCGATTGTATGGCACGCATCCGGAATTTATCGGCAAACACCCCCAGGCGCTTCGAAACCCCGGCCGGGATGCCTAAACCGTCAGACAGGCCCACCGGATGAGCAGGGGCATTCTATACTTGGCCGATGCAATCAATTGCCCGCGGGCGGGAGAGCTATCGTGTACCGGAATATTCTCGTGGTGACCGACGGTTCGGAACTGTCATCGAAGGCGGTGAAAGCGGCCCTCAGACTTGGCCGCGATTTTCAGGCCGAGGTACTCGTCCTCAATGTGCAGGCCCCTTATCAACCTCCGATCGCCGGTGAAGTGCCGGCGGCGTTTCTGCACAATCCCGAAGAGTACGAACAACTTGCGCTCGAAAATTCGAAGAAGGTGCTCGACGAGGTGGCAGCCCAGGCCACCGAACTGGGTGCCCGCTGCCGCACGCTGACCCGCTTCGATCACAGCGTGCACCAGTCCATCATCAACACAGCCAAGGACGAACGGATCGACCTGATCGTCATGGCGTCACACGGGCGCGGAGGGATCAAGAATCTCCTCCTCGGCAGCGAAACCCAGAAGGTGCTCACGAATTGCCGAATTCCAGTCCTAGTACATCGCTGAAACCAGTCCGCCGGGCCAGGCCGCCACGCCAGATCGTCGCATGACGGACATCGCGTTTGCGCGGGTCGCCCTGGTCGGCCGCCAGCAATCGGCCAACGTGGTGCGCACGGTGGCAGCCATTGCCGACTTTCTCGCCGGCCGCGGACACGAGATCGTGCTGGAATCCGGCACTTCGGCAGAGATGCCGCAATCGCCGTATCCGTCGCTGGCGGTCGAAGCCATAGGCGACTTCGCCGACCTCGCCATTGCCATCGGAGGCGACGGTACGATGCTCGGCCTCGCACGTCAACTCGCCGGGCGCGGCGTGCCGCTCGTGGGCATCAATCACGGGCGGCTCGGTTTCATCACCGACATTCCGGTCGATGCGTGGGAAGAATCGCTTGCCGCGATCCTGAGCGGGCGCTTCGTCGCCGAACACCGGACGATGCTCTCGGCACGCGCGTTTCGGCACGGCAATCTGATCTGGCAGGACCACGCGATGAACGACGTCGTCATCAATCGTTCGTCGCGAGCGGGCATGGTCGAACTCCAGGTGCACGTCGACGACACCTACATGTACACGCAGCGGGCCGACGGCCTCATCGTCGCCACGCCGACCGGCTCGACCGCCTATGCGTTGTCGGCCAATGGTCCCATTCTTCATCCCCGCCTGGCGGGCCTGGTCATGGTGCCGGTCGCGCCGCAATCGCTGTCGAATCGCCCGATCGCCCTGCCCGACGACGTGACGATCCGCATCCGCATCGTCGAGGGACGCGCGCCGCGCGTGAGTTGCGACATGCAGCTCTTCGAAGAGCTGCAACCGGGCGACGACATCGTCGTCGAACGTTCTCCGCTGACGGTCGAGTTCTTGCACCAGCAGGGATACAGCTACTTCGCTACCTTGCGCAGCAAACTCTACTGGCATGAATTCCCGATCTTCGGTGATTCGGCGCAGCGTGGTGCGGACCCTCGCGTCAAATCAGACAAGACCTGAATCGCCCGCCATGCTCGAATCCCTCTACCTGCGTGATTTCGTGATCGTCGAACAGGCCGAGATCGAATTCTCGGCAGGGTTCTGTGCGCTCTCGGGCGAAACCGGCGCCGGGAAATCGATCCTGCTCGATGCATTGGGCCTGGCTCTGGGCAACCGGGCGGATGCGTCGATGGTGCGCGCAGGCGCTGCACAGACCGAGATCTCGGCCGCATTCTCGCCATCTCGACCGGTGCGAGACTGGCTGCAGACCCATGAACTCGCCAGTGTCGACGACGACCTCGAATTGCGGCTGCGCCGGCTCGTGCTGGCCGACGGGCGCAGCAAGGCATTCATCAACGGATCGCCCGTCACGGTCGGACAATTGCGCGAACTGGGAGAACAGCTGATCGAGATTCACGGACAGCATGCCTCGCAATCTTTGCTGACCCCTGAAGGCCAGCGGCGGCTCCTCGACGATTTCGCGCGGGCCGGTGAACTCTGCGCCAGCGTGCAGGCCGCCTGGATCCGATGGCGCGATGCTCGACGACTGCTCGATCAGGCCGCCTCCCGCCAGCACGAGCTCGCGGCCGAGCGGGATGATCTGCAATGGCGGCTCGAGGATATCGAAGCACTCGCCCCTGGCGATGACGAGTGGCAGTCGCTCAGCATCGAACAGACCCGGCTCGCCCACGGCGCCGAACTCATCGCGACGACCCAGGCGGCGGCGGCCGCCTTGGCAGAGGACGACGATTCACTGAGCGACCGCCTGCGCGGCCACGTCGCACGATTGCGCCAACAGGTCCGGCACGATCCCACGCTGAACGAGGCGCTCGAGATGCTCGAATCGGCCCAGATCCAACTGGTCGAAGCGGCCTCGACGCTGAGCGCGTACGGCGACCGTATCGACGTCGATCCTGCGCGGCACGCGGAAGTCGAGACGCGAATCAGCGCGATGTTCGCCCTCGCGCGCAAACTGCGTTGCGAACCGGAGGAACTGCCGGCCAAGGGGCGCGAAATCGGTGAGCGATTGGCAACGTTGCAGAGCGCGCGCGACATTGCCGGCCTGGAACAGCAGGTCGCCGGCCT
>JBGSTN010000744.1:0-3204 GCA_041736455.1 Burkholderiaceae bacterium
TGGCCGGCCTGCGCCGCGCGCCGGTCAGGACGATCGTCCGGGTGATGCTGATCGCGGCGCCCGCGCTGGTGCTGCCCTTCCTGATCCGCAGCGTCGTCGGCGGCGGCATCGCCACCGCGACCGAAGTGTCGACGATTGCCGTCCTGTATGCATTGATCATCGGCGAGATTCTGTACGGCGGAATCACGCTGCGCAAGTTCTACGACATGCTCATCGAGACTGCCGCGTTGAGTGGCGCGATCCTGTTGATCCTCGGAGCGGCTTCGGCGATGGCCTGGACGATCACGCAGAGTGGCGCGGTACAGCAGCTGTCGCAGGTGTTGACGTCGTTGCCGGGTGGATGGATGACCTTCATGGCCGTCACGGTGCTCGTCTTTCTCGTGCTGGGATGTCTGCTCGAAGGTCTGCCTGCAGTGCTGCTGCTGGCACCGATCATGTTTCCCATTGCCAGGCGCCTCGGCATCAACGATGTGCACTACTCGATGGTGATCGTCTGCGCGATGAACATCGGTCTGATGATGCCGCCGATCGGCGTGGGCTTCTATGTCGCCTGCCGCATCGGGGGAGCACGGCCCGACGAGGTGATGGGTGCGATCTGGCCCTATCTGATCGCGTTGCTGGTCGGCACGATGGTGATCGCGGCGGTGCCGGCGATCTCGACGATCGCGCTGCATTAGGTCCGGCGCCGTCGCCGTGACCGTCGGATCCGGTGATCAGATCGTCAGGTCATCGACGTAGAGCTGATACAGCCTGGGCACCATGATCGAGTTGACCGGTGAAGGCAGCGGGCCCGTGTCCTTGGTGAACACGAGCGCCGCCGTCATCGCCTCGGTCGTCAGCGAGCGGGTCGGCACGTCGATCGGGAATCGATCGGGCAACGCTTGTCCGTTGCGCGCGAGGTTGAAACCCCAGATGCCGAACGACGGCAGGCTGGTGTGATAGCTGCGCGTATTCTCGAAGGTGTCTCTGAGCGTGGCCTCGATGCACCAGAATGTCCGCCGCGTGAAGAACGGCGACGAACTCTGCGTCACCACGACGGCACCCGGCGCCATGCGCCGCTTGATCATCGTGTAGAACTCTTTCGAATACAGCTTGTTCAGCGCCTCGTTGTGCGGGTCCGGCATGTCGATGATGACGCGATCGTAGAGTGCGCCCGGCGTGTTGATGAACGAGAACGCATCGTCGTGGTGGATGGTGAGCCGGTCCGATTCGAGGCTGCCGCCGTTCAATGCGGCCAGCATCGGCAATTGCGCCGAGATCCTGGTCATCTCCGGGTCGATGTCGACCAGGTCGATCCGGACGACATCGGCGTACTTGAGGACTTCGCGGGCGGCCAGGCCGTCGCCCCCGCCGAGGATCAGTACACGCTCGCGTGGTCCGGCCACCGCCATCACCGGATGGACCAGCGACTCGTGATAGCGGAACTCGTCGCGCGTCGAGAACTGGATGTGGCCGTCGATATACAGCCGGTGATCGTGGTTGGTTGCCGATCGCGTGACGACCAGCTTCTGGTATGGCGTCTGCTGGTCGTAGATGATCTGGTCGAAGTAGAGGTGCTTCTCGGCATAACGGGTGACCTGCGTGCCGAACACGATGAACGCGACGAGGCCGACCAGGATCGCCACGCAGGCGGCGAGCAGCCATCGGAAGTGGCTCAGCTGCCGGCGAAAGACGACCACGTTGACCAGTGCGGTGAGGATGTTCAGCAGGCCCACCGCGAACGACGACTGCACCAGGCCCAGCGTAGGCAGCAGGAGCAGCGGAAACGCCACCGAACCGATCAGCGCACCGACGTAGTCGAGCGACATCACGTTGGCGATCGACTTGCGGATGCTCGCCTTGTGCGAGAGCATCGTCGTGAGGATCGGGATCTCCATGCCCACCAGGGCACCGATCGAGAGGATGAGGCTGTACATCACGAGTTCGTAGAGCGCTCGCGTGCTCGGAAACACGATGAACAGCAGGATGCTGCAGATGCCGCCGATCAGCGAGATCGCCATCTCCACCAGGATGAAGTTGCGCACCAGGCGACCATCCAGCGACTTGGACAGCAACGAACCGACTCCCATCGCGAACATGAAGACGCCGATCGTCAACGAGAACTGGTAGACGCTGTTGCCCAGCAGATAGCTCGACACGGTGCCGATGATCAGCTCGTAAGCGATGCCGCAGAGCGCCACGATCAGGATCGAGCCGAGAAGGATGGCGATCTGTCGACTGTCCAGTTCCGCGAAGTCGATTCGCTGGGTTGCTTCCATGGGGGAATCCATCTGCGATGAACCTGCTGGCGGCGCTGGCCCGCTGCTGCGCAGCAGGGTCACCCTGAAGGCCGCAACGTTGCGCCGATCTACTTGCCGCTGGAATGGCTGCCGGAACCCGCGCGCGACCGGGCGCTACCGTAGTCGGTCCGGGCCATCGCGACCTTGTTGCTCAGGCTGGAGGGACTCACGCCCGCAGCGCTCTGGCGATTCAGCAAGCTGCCGAGCAGGTAGCCGGCCATCAGCCCGCCGGCGCCGAACGAGTGATCACGCACCATGTTGTTGACGTCGGTGGCGATCAGGCGGCCCCTCTCGCCATCGACCTCGACCGTGAACAGGCGGGAATCGTCGCCGTCGAGTGTCCGGTTCACATTCATGTCCTGGAATCCCAGCAGCGATCCGTCCTGCTGCAGCACGACCCCGATCGGGCCCTGGTGGACAGGTGGCGCGGCACGATTCATGTTCGTCGTCAGGTCCTGGGCCAGGACGTCCATCGCCTGAGAGTCGCCCAACTGCCTGGCGCGCCCTTCGACGGACGTAATCGTGTTCACCGTCACGTCGAGTACGCGATCGAGATCGGCACTGGGTGGTTTTTCCGAACAGCCTGTCGTGACGACGAGCGCCGAGACCAGCAGGCCGGAAAGATGGCGGGACTTGCCGATGCGGGAAGCGTTGCGAATGCGAGATTCGAGGGATGCGATCACCATGGCTCCTTGAGGGATCATTTCAGGTAGTGGGCAAAGTGGACTTCGTGCAAGCCTTGCCCGTAGTAGTCGGCCAGTGCACCGATGCGATCGAAACCGGCCGCCCGCAGCGGCTCATTCACGAGCGGCAGATTCGAGGGAAAACTCAGGAAGACGACGCGCGCACCGCGTTCGCGCATCACGGCGACGCCGCTGGACAGGCTTTTGGCCTTGAACGCGGAGCCGCCGCTGCGAGCGAGTGC
>JBGSTN010000794.1:0-1548 GCA_041736455.1 Burkholderiaceae bacterium
CTCGGGGGCGGACGCGCCGGCGGTCACGCCGATCCGCTTCTTGCCTTCCAGCCAGGCCGGTTCGAGCTCGGCGGCGGATCCGATCATGCGCGCCTCGCACCCGAGCTTCTCGGCCACCTCGCGCAGACGCGTGGAGTTCGAACTCGTAGGAGAACCGATGACCAGCACCAGGTCGCATTGCGGTGCCATGAACTTCACCGCGTCCTGGCGATTCTGCGTCGCGTAGCAGATGTCCTGCTTCTTGGGCGCGGCGACATTCGGAAAGCGGGCGCGCAGCGCAGCGATCACTTCCTGGCAATCATCGACCGACAAGGTCGTCTGGGTGACGAAAGCGAGGCGATCAGGGTCCTTGACGACCAGATGAGCGACATCGCTCGCGTCCTCGACCAGGTAGATGCCCGCATCGACCTGACCCATGGTGCCTTCGACCTCCGGATGACCGGCATGACCGATCATCACGACCTCCCGATCCTCGCGTCGCATCTTCTCCACTTCGACGTGGACCTTCGTCACCAGCGGGCAGGTCGCGTCGAAGATTCGCAGACCGCGCGACTCGGCCTCGCTCCGAATGGTCTTGGCGACACCATGGGCCGAAAAGATCACCGTGGCGCCATCGGGCACCTCGTCGAGCTGATCGACGAATATGGCGCCCTTGCCACGCAGGTTGTTCACCACGTAGTCGTTGTGCACGATTTCATGACGGACATAGATCGGTGCGCCGAAAAGTTCGATCGCACGCTCGACGATCTCGATGGCCCGATCGACACCAGCGCAGAATCCACGTGGCTGGGCGAGCAATGCTTCCATGACAACCTCGATAGGAAAGATGGTTCGGTATGAGTCGCTACAGGACGCCGATGATCTCGACGTCGAAGACCAGATCCTGGCCGGCGAGCGGATGATTGAGGTCGACCACCACCGACTGCGCATCGATGGCACGCAGGATGCCTGCTACCCGTTCGCCGGTCGGTCCGTTGAACTCGACCACGTCGCCAGGACCGAACTCGCCGTCTGCCGCCGTGTCGATGTTTCGATCGAACAATTCGCGCGAGAAGCGCTGCACCATTGCCGGGTTGCGCAATCCGTAGGCGTCCGACCCATTCAATTCGAAGCGTCGGGACGCACCCTCGGGAAGGCCGAGCAGGCACGATTCCAGTGGCTCCGCCATCTGGCCTACGCCCATCTGCATCGTGGCCGGCCTCGAACCGAAAGTACTAATGACTTCACGGACCGGCTCACGCAGACTGACGCGGTAATGCAGCGTCAGATGCGAGTGGGCATCGACCACACCCGCTGCGCTGCGCTCCGAAACATCGACCTTTTCGCTCATCAGACAATGGTAAGGGATGAATGCCGTCAATTCACGAGTGGCCACAGGCACAACGACCGCGCGAACGTCTTCTCAACCAGGGCGTCACGGTGCTCTCCGACGCTGAATTGCTTGCCATTTTCCTTCGTACCGGCCTGCCTGGCCAGAGCGCCGTCGCGCTTGCCCAGGATCTCCTGGTTCGTTTCGGGGGGCTGCATGGCCTCACACGCGCGCCGCAG
>JBGSTN010000814.1:0-2254 GCA_041736455.1 Burkholderiaceae bacterium
GCCGACACCGATCAGGCCGACCACCTGTATCTTCTGCCCGAACGGCACATAGGCGAACAGCAGGGCACCGGCGAGCCACGCAGCGAGCCCCGCGGGCCAGCGCGGAAAACCGGGCCACAGACCGGACACGATCACCAGCACGATCATCGCTGCGATCAGGATGCCGGCCGTGTGCCGAATCCGGGCCGATGGCCCCGATGGATTGGCAACGGGTAACGCGGCGAGCGCTTTGGTCATTGCTCCCCACGAAGGACAGGACGATGCGACCGGGAAGGCTCGGCTCCAGGGAAGTCGAGCCTCGCACCGGGCAAGTGTACCGTCTGCATGCGTCGCAACGAGCCGCGGCACTGCGGGCGCAGCGCGCTGCATCCACGCCACCCGCGATAGACTCTGCTTTTGACAATGGCCCGTTGCAATCTCACAGCGACTGGAAGGGCCCCATGGAGAATGATGATGAACTCACCCTCTCGCCTCGCGCTCGCGATGCTGTTGTGCAGCTGCGCCGCGGCATCGGCCAGCGCCGAAGAAATCGGCGAAGTCTCGACCGTTTTCAAGCTGCTCGGCGCCAATCACAAGATCGTGATCGAGGCGTTCGACGATCCGAAAGTGAGCGGTGTGTCCTGCTTTCTTTCACGCGCGAAGACAGGCGGCGTCAAGGGATCGCTCGGTATCGCGACCGACACGTCGGACGCTTCGATCGCATGCAGGCAGACCGGCCCGATCAGGTACCTCGACAAGCTCGAGGCGGGTGAAGAAGTTTTCCAGCAGCGCACGTCGATCCTGTTCAAGACCATGCAGGTCGTGCGATTCTTCGATCCGGTGCGCAATACGCTGATCTATCTCAACTACTCGGACAAGGTCATCGAAGGTTCGCCGGAGAACGCGATTTCTGCAATCGTCGTCACGCCCTGGGGCGCCGACGGCCTGATGCCGGCGCCACCGGAATATCGACGCTGAGCGCATGCGGCGTTGAAGAACATGTTGCGCAGCAGACTGATGGAGTGGGGGCAGGTTGATGTCACTTGATCGAACGGCGGCGCCTGGCGGTGCCGAAAAAGCGGCCACCATTCTGACGGCCCGGTTGCCCTCGGGCATCGCGTCGCGACACGTGGGGAACGGCAACGGCCTCGACATGCACGTGCTGACGGCCGGTGACGATCGCCCGGATCGGCCGTTGGCGTTGTTGCTGCACGGTTTCCCGGAGTTTGCATTCAGCTGGCGAAAGATCATGTTGCCACTGGCCGAGGCAGGATGGTTCGTGGTCGCACCCGATCAACGCGGCTACGGATTGACGACGGGCTCGGACGATCGATTCGATGGACCGCTGGCGGACTTCCGGATGTTCAACCTGGTCCGTGATCAACTCGGGTTGCTGCACGCGCTCGGTCGCCCGAGCGTCGACCTGCTCGTCGGGCACGATTTTGGCTCTCCTGTGGCCGCATGGTGCGCATTGATGCGTCCCGATGTCTTCCGATCGGTCGCGCTGATGAGTGCGCCGTTCGCGGGCCCGCCTTCTCTCGCACCGGGGAGCACGCCTGCGGTGGATCACGCCGGGTTGGCGAGCCTCGATCGCCCGCGCAGGCACTACCAGTGGTACTACTCCGAGCCCCAGGCCAACGACGACATGATGAATTGCGAACAAGGCCTGCATCGGTTCCTGCGCGACTACTACCACGCAAAGAGTGCCGATTGGCCCGTCAATCACCCGCAGAGGCTGGCGTCGTGGGATGCCGAAGAACTCGCGCGCATGCCCGACTACTACATCATGGGACTGACGGACACGATGCCGCAGGCAGTCGCGCCCGCGCGGCCGGCGCAAGATGCGGGCGCATGCCGATGGCTGACCGACGACGAACTCGCCGTCTATGTCGCCAACTATGCGAGCCGTGGATTCCAGGGCGGCCTCCAGTGGTACCGGTGCGGCACGGGCGGACAGTTCGTCAACGAGATGCAGCTGTTCGCGGGACGTCGTATCGAACAACCCGCGTGTTTCATCGCCGGCCGCCAGGACTGGGGCGTCTGGCAGAAACCCGGCGAGTGCGAGCGGATGCGCGACCACGTATGCACCGACATGCGCGGGTTTCATCTCGTCGACGATGCGGGTCATTGGGTGCAGCAGGAGCAACCGGCTGCCGTGGTCGATCACCTGCTCGACTTTTCCCGCAGCACCATGGCCTGACACCTTCGACGAGCGAACCTTGAGTCATGACACCGCATCCTTTCCCCCTGCCCACCCGATGCGACGCCCACGGCG
>JBGSTN010000761.1:0-4207 GCA_041736455.1 Burkholderiaceae bacterium
GAAGACCGCGTCGTTGTCGACGTCGCCGCTCACGCGCACCGCAAAGCGCCGCGGCGATACCAGCACGGTGTCGCCATCGTGGAGTTGAAGAAGCTCGATGCGGCCTTCGAGAAGGAAGCGATATAGATCGAATCGCGCTCTTGTCCGGCCATCTCGAAGCACCTCCACGTCGAGGAAACTGCCGCGATCGGGATCGATGCCGCCAGCGGCATCCAGGTAATGAAGCACCGAGTCCGACGACAGACCGTTGTACAGGCCCGGTTGCCGCACGAAGCCCGTGACGTAGATCTTCACGGGCTGAGCGGCCTCCAGACTCGCGTAGCTCTTCACATTGGCGCGAAAGACCCGCTTGACGCTTTCCTGAACCTGGGCATTGAGTTCGCCGTTGCGAACACCTTGAACACGCACCGGCCCGATGTTCGGGATGAATATGTTGCCCTGGGCATCGACGACCTGTGTGGCGTCAAGCGTGTATGCCCCCCAGAGGCGCAGGCTGATTCGATCGCCGTTTGCGATCTGATAGTCAGGATTGAAGCCCGAATACGACTGCGATGCGAACTGGCCACGAAAGATCTGGCTGCCGAACACGCGCGCGGCGCTGTCGTTCGTCATTGCCGGCGGTGTGCTTGCTGCGACGGGTACGACTGCTGCAACGGGTGCGCCCGTCGGCGCGGCCGGTTGGACGGGCGCCGCAGCGACAGGGGCTACTGCCATCATGGCGCCGACGCCGGTCGACAGGACCAGGGCGAGCACCCGATCGCGCCCGTCTGTCCACAAGGTGCATTTCGCGTTCATGATCGATCAATCCCGATGTTCGTTGACGGTGGCGACGGCAAGGCGCGCCACGGCGTACAGCAACAGGCCGACGGTCAGCACGGTGATCAAGTTGTAGACCCGGCGCGGATACTCCGCTCGTTCGGCCAAAGTGGGCGCTTCCACCACGACCAGACCCTTGACCTTCCGGGCGGTCTCGACGCGGGTGCTCTCCACCGCCATCAGGGCCGCACGGTAGGCATCCTCGGCAAAGCCCGCTCGGGTCTTCAATTCGTGGAACTCGATGGCCAGACCATTGAGTGCCGCACGGCCGCCTTGCGTCGCGCCACGCGACTCCCGGGACACCTGCAGGCGCAAGGCCGCACGTTGGTTCTTCAGCGACACCAGCTCCGAGGCGTCATCCTTGAGGTATGCCCGCTTGGCGCTCATTTCGGCCTCCACCTTCGCCAACTGGCCGCGCAACTCGGCCGTCAGGGCGCCAGTTGCCTGGGCCTGGGCCAGCGGATCGATCATCTGATTCACTGTCTGGAACTTCATCATGGCCGAACGCTCCACCTGCAGCTTCTGCTCGGCACGGTCGAGTTCGCCTTGCGCGAATCCGACCTGTTCGCGCGCCATTCGCTGCGAAACCTCGTTGACAAAGGCCTCGCACTCGGACAGCAACGCCTGGTTCAGACGTTGCGCGAAAACAGGATCGAAGCCCTCGACCCGCATCGTTACCAGACCGGTCACTTCGTCGAGCTGTACGTCGACGCGGCTGCGCCAGTACTCAAGCATCCACTCCTGGCTTGCCTGCGGCCAAAGACGGAAGAACGGATCGGTCGAGGCGGATTCGAAGTGCTCACGCAAGCTCAGGGACGCATCCAACTTCTTCATCAGACCCAGCGAGTGCACATAGTCACGCAGCACCCGCGTGTCTTCGTGAGCGTTGCCACCGGCTCCGGCGATCAGCATCGCCAGGCCGCCGGTGGCCACGCTGTCCTGGTTGGCCCGTCGCACGGTGATGATGGACGTGCTCACGTAGCGGTCCTGCGCGAAGTACCCGTAGTAGATCCCGGACCCGAGCATGGGCAGGAACACCAGCAGTGCCAGCAGCCGGCGGTAAGCACGGACATTCGGCTTATCGTTCATGCGGCGAGGGCGGCTGCGGGTACGTTGTTCGCGCGACCCTGATGTTGATAGGCCGCGATCCCGGCCTTGACGTTCGTAAACACCAGCGGCTCCTGACCGGGACGCATCAGCACCACCATGTTGCACAGGCGTGCAATCTCATCCATGTTGTGGCTGGTGTAGATCAGGTTCGCAGACGACAGGCGGCGCTCGAGCTCGGCGCGGGACTTCTTCCTGAAGTCGGCATCACCGACAGCAGTCACTTCGTCGATCAGGTAGAGATCGAACTCGAAGGCCATTGCCAATGCGAAGGTCAGGCGCGATCGCATGCCTGATGAATAGGACTTGACCGGCAGGTCGAATGAGGCGCCAATGTCGGCAAATGACTGCACGTAGGCCACCTTCTCTTTCATCGCTTCCCCGGTTGCAGCGTGGATGCGGCAAACGAAGCGGGCGTTGTCGCGGCCACTCAGCGAACCCTGAAGGCCGCCCACCAGACCGATCGGCCAGGAAACTCGGGCATCCGTGACGACGCGCCCGCGGTCGGGCGCCTCGGTGCCGCCCAGCAGGCGCATCAACGTCGACTTGCCGGCGCCGTTGGACCCGATCAGGCCGACATTGCTTCCGGACGGCAGCGTGAGGTTCAGGTCCTTGAGAATTGTGCGGCGCCCCAGGAGACTGGGGTAGCTTTTGGTGAGATGGACGATTTCCATCATGGCGGTCACAGGCACTTGAGCCGCTCGGCGCGCGCACGGTAGACCGACAAGCCTGCTGTCGCGGCGAGCAGCGACCAGAGCGCTGGCGTGGTCCACGACGTGCCGGTCACCGCGTGGTATTGCAATCCGAAGAAGGCGGCACGCAAGCCTTCGATCAGATGCGCAACCGGATTGAGGAGAAGCCACTCGCGCATGGCTGGCGGCACGGCCGAAAGGGGAAAGATCGCGCCCGAGGTGAGGAACACGGGAAAGAAGCCGATCCGAACGACCATTCGGACGCGTGCCAGCAAGCCAGCGGTGCTCACGGCGGCGAGCAGGCCGAGGGCAACGCCCATGCCAACCAGCAACACGCTGCTGCCGAGCAACTCCAGGGGATACTGCGGAATTACTTCGTGTCCCAGCCAAGCCAGCACGGCCACGGCAGCCACGAGCATCAGGAGGGCCAGCATCACCTCTACGGCAGCGCGCGCCAGCACGGCATCCACCGGGCGCACCTGGCGGTAAGCGAACAGGCCCTGGTTCGCATCGATGCCTTCCATGAGCCGCAGCACAAGGGACTTGAAGAATTGGAAGGGCAGTAACCCTGTGACGAGAAACATCAGCGTGTCGACGCCGGCCACCACATGCGCGCGCAGGACACCATAGACGAAGAGCATCACCACCGCGTTGGCCAGTGGCTCGCCGACCGTCCACAGCACGCCCCACCATCGCCCGCCCAGACGCGTCTTGGTCTCGCGAAGGAACAGGGCGAAGCCGACCGCACGCATGACCGCCCATGCGCTTCGGGACGGAATACGTGGGGCCGCCAATGGATTGGTAACGCTTGTAGGGGTGAGCATTGGCCCATGGTAGGTAGCCCCCCGGAACTGCAAGCCTCGAAAAGGGTTGTTGTTCCTACCTATATCGCAGCCCGCGAGCTGTTTGCATGGCTCCGAACCGAGGGGTCAGCCCCGAAAAGATCCAAGGGCTTCGTCGTCTGGCACCTGCCCGATCGCGAGTCAGCGCCTGTACTTTCAAGGCGAGCCTGTTACTGCTGCTGTCATTTCGCCCGTCATCGTCGGGTGATGGCAGGCGGCGCCAGAACTGAAAGGACACCGAGTGGCCCGCGTTCAGCGCATGGACGATATGATGAAGACGACTGTTGGGGCTGGCGTGGCAATGCAACGCGCCGGGCGGCGTTCAACTCACCAGCGGAAACGTGACCGCGATCAGGAAGCCGAAGGCGAGCGCATTGGCCACCGCCGCGACCAGCGGATGGCCGGTCGCGCGAAAGGCCCAGCGACTGAACAGCCCGTAGACGATAAACAACAGAAGCACCGCCGGCACGATGAGCGCGAGGAAGAAGAGCTTCCAGGGGTTCAGCGCGACCGCCAGGACCAGCGACAGCAGAAAACAGAATTTGGTCACCGGATAGGCGCCGCGTGCCGAGACGGGATCGCGTGTCAGCCACTCGTCGGCAATGAAGTACGGCAGCGTGCCAAGCCATAGCGCGGCGATCAGCGAATAGCGCACCGGCGGCGGCTCGACATTGAAGACATAGAGATCCAGCGGCACACCGATCGCAAGCACGGCCCAGGCCGAGGCCGCAACGATCGCTGCGAGCAGCC
>JBGSTN010000947.1:0-2037 GCA_041736455.1 Burkholderiaceae bacterium
GCACGGGCGCGCATCGCGCGGCGCCAACGGCGAGCGGGACTCGCGATGCGCGCCGCGACATGCGATGCGGGTCACTACAACATGTGGGTGACCAGCTTGAAGCTCGGGTCGTCCGGAAACGGCTTGATTTGGTAGCCGAGCCCTTTCATGAGCTTGAGCATGCCGGGATTGTTGGCCAGCACCAGTCCTTCCATTTCCGTCAGTCCCTTGTCGCGCGCTTCTTCCATGATGCTGAGCATCAGTCTAGAACCCAGGCCCTTGCCGTTGAAATCGTCGGCCACCACCAGCGAATATTCGCAACTCGACTTGTCGGGATTGGTGATGTAGCGCGAGACGCCCACGATGCGTTCCGTCTCGGTCGCTTCGCCGTCCTCGCCCACCTTGCGTTCCCGATGGATCGCCACCAGCGCCATCTCGCGGTCGTAGTCGATCAGCGTCAGGCGGGAGAGCATCGACGGCGGCAACTCCTTCATGCTCGAGACGAAACGGTAGTAGCGACTTTCCGGCGAGAGATTCTGCACCAGCACCTGCAGCATCTGCGCGTCGTCGGGGTGGATGGGACGGATCGTGTAGACGCCACCCCCGCGCAGCGGCCATACCTGCTCGTAGCGGGCCGGGTAGGGAAGGATCGCGAGGTGGGCGTAGTTGCGAGCCGTGGCCGGCGAACTCTCGATCACGATGCGTGCGTCGACCGCGACAGCGCCGTTTTCGTCGACGATGATCGGGTTGATGTCCATCTCGCGCAGTTGCGGCAGTTCACAGACCATTTCCGACACACGGAGCAGCACGTGTTCCAGCGTGTTCATCGCCACGGCGGTCGCGCCGCGCCACTGGCCGAGGGTCTCGGCCACTCGCGCGCGTGAAATCAGTCTGCGCGCGAGGAACTGGTTGAGCGGGGGCAACTCCATCGCCCGGTCGTTGATCAGTTCGATCATGGTGCCGCCCGCGCCGAACGCGATCACCGGGCCGAACGGATCATCGGTCTTCAGGCCGATGTAGATCTCGCGCCCGCGCTTGTTCTTCGCCATCCGCTGGATCGTCACACCGTTGATGTGGGCGTCGGGCTGGAGTTTGGCGACGGCCTGGATCATCGTGTTGTACGTATCGCGCACCGCCGTCGCGTTCATCAGGTTGAGTGCGACGCCGTTGACATCGCTCTTGTGGCTGATGTCGGGCGAATCGATCTTGAGTGCGACCGGGTAGCCGAGCTGGGTGGCGATCAGCATGGCTTCGTTGGCGCTGCGTGCCAGGATGGTCTGCGTGACCGGGATATGGAAGGCCGACAGCAATGCCTTCGATTCCATCTCGGTCAACACCTTGCGGCGCTCGGTCAGCACGTTTTCGATCAGCAGCCGCGCACCTTCGATATCGGGATCGGCCAGTGTGGAAAGCGGTGGCGGCGTCTGCTGCAGCAACTGCTGGTTCTCGTAGAAGCTGGCGATGTTGCCGAATGCACCCACCGCGGCTTCCGGCGTCCGGAAGCTGGGAATCGCGGCCTTGGACAGCACCTCGCGACCTTCGCCGACCGAGGCGTCACCCATCCAGCAGCACAGCAGCGGCTTGCTCAGTTTGGTCCTGAGTTCGGCCATCACGACGGCCACGTCGGAAGCATCCACGCCGGATTTGGGCGAGAACACGACGAGGACGCCGTCGACTCCCCGGTCGCGACCGGCGGCGGCAATGGCCAGGCGATAGTGTTCGGCAGTGGCCTCCTCGGAAAGATCGATCAGGTCGCTCAGCGTGGCCAGCTCCGGCAACATCGGTTGGAGTTCCGCTGCGGCTTCGGGCGCGAGCTTGCCCAGTTGTAGGCCTATTTCGCTGATCCAGTCCGCTGCCAGAACGCCTGGCCCGCCCCCGTTGGAGACGATCGCCAGGCGCTTGCCCACTGGTCGATAGCGCGAAGCAAGGCATTTCGCCGCCGAGAAGAGTTCGACAAACGAACGTACCCGCACGGCACCGGCCCGCCGCAGAGCCGCATCGAAGACGTCGTCGCTGCCGACGATGGCGCCGCTGTGCGTCTGGGCTGCCTTGTCGCTG
>JBGSTN010000959.1:0-5192 GCA_041736455.1 Burkholderiaceae bacterium
GACCAGCAGCGCCGTGAGTGTTGCGCCGGTGGCGAGCATCGGCGACGAGCGGCGTTCCCGCGATCGCGCCACCGTTCGTTGCCAGGCGGCGCCTGCACGAGAGCGCGTCGGTAATGCGGGGGTCGTCTGTACGTTGCTGGCGTGCACGAACGTCGCTGTGGTCTAGAATCCCAAATGCGAATTATAGTCATTCATCGGTTGAGAGAACCGACACATCGATAACGGATTTCCGATCAAGGCTTTCAAGTGCCCGATTCCTCCAACCCGGCCCTGCTCGTCGAAAACGTGCGACTCGCATTTCCCGGCAATCCGACGCCGAAGCTGGTATTGAACGACCTGGGCTTTCGACTTGCTGCGGGTCAGATCGGATGCCTGCTCGGCGAATCCGGTTGCGGCAAGACGACTGCGATGCGCGCGATCGCCGGTTTTCTCCAGCCCCAATCGGGCTTGATCAAACTCGGTGAAAAGACCGTGTACACCGAGGGCACCTGGGTCGAGCCGGAGAAACGCGCCGTAGGCATCGTTTTCCAGGACTACGCGCTTTTTCCCCACCTGCGGTGTCACCAGAACATCGCCTTCGGATTGCGTCATCTCGCGCCCGATGAACGAGCGGATCGGACCAGCGAGATGCTCAGCCTCATCGACCTGGCGGATGCCGCCGATCGCTTTCCTCACGAACTGTCGGGTGGGCAACAACAACGCGTGGCGCTGGCCCGCGCACTCGCCCCGAGGCCGCGCGTCCTGCTGCTCGACGAACCGTTCTCCAATCTCGACCCTGATCTGCGCGAACGCCTGGCGCTGGAAGTAAGGGATCTGCTGAAGGTCACCGGCACGACGGCCCTGCTCGTCACGCACGATCAGTACGAGGCGTATGCGATGGCAGATCGTATCGGCGTGATGGCAGCCGGGCGCATCGTCCAGTGGGCGACGCCGTACGAGCTCTATCATCGGCCGGCGACGCGCGAGGTGGCGGACTTCGTGGGCCAGGGTTCATTCCTGACGGGTCGCCTTGCCGAAAACGCGGACCATGCGAGCGTGGCCTTCGAGATCGGTCAGCTGCCCATTCTCGCCGGTGCGGACCGATCGCAGGCCAACGCGCAGGCGGATCGCAACAATCTCGTCGAAGTGCTGTTGCGGCCCGACGATATCGTCCACGACGAGAGCAGCCCGGTGCGCGCGGAGGTGATCCGCAAGGCTTTCCGTGGCGCGTCGTTCCTTTACACGTTGCGACTGCCCTCGGGAAATACCTTGCTGGCGCTGGTGCCTAGCCACGAAAACCATCCGATCGGCACACATATCGGCATTCGTTTTGCGGCGGACCACGTCGTCACGTTCCCGTTGACCTGACACGGCTTCGAGCCGCCAGGCCATCGTCGACGCGCCGCGCCGGTCGGCTCAGGAGGCGGCAGGCCCGTTACGAATCAAGCGGATCCGCCCCGTTGCGAACATTGCGCGCAGTGCCGGCAGCGGGCGAGCAACGGCGCGTCGATCGGATACGCGCATCAACACGACGATACTGCGCCGCCCGTTGATCCAGGCCACTTTCAACCGTTCGGCTTCGCCACTCTTCAACTGATACTGGAGCCAGTCGCCCACGCGGATTCGATCGATCGATTCGCCGTCGCCGGCAACGACGATCGGCTCGCGCGGAAAATCGTTCAGATCCACCGCTTTCAGTATCGTCAGCAGCCGATCGGGAACCTTCGACGACGTCGATCGCCTCGGCACGTCCGACGACGGGTCGCCGAGGCGTTGCCCGCGTCGACTCGATTTCGCGACAGTGCTCGGACTGAATTCTTCGGCATCCACGGTATCGCGCGAAGGATCGTCGGGCACGCTCTCTTCGAGCACCGGCACATCGGATTCGCGCGGCCCCTGCAGCTTGCGCAGGTGAATCAGGAATATCTCGTCGAAGAAGTCCTGGTGATCCTGCTCGCCGACGCCTATGTCGCGCATGCCATTGCCTAGCGTGGCCAGCAGGGCCGGGATCCGCCGCGCCAGTTCGTGTCTGCCACCACGTTCAGTCCGGTCGCTTGCAGGATCCGAGGAATCGATCGACCAGAGCAGTTCGTCGACTGCGCGCGTCGCGCTTTCGAACGCGTTGCTGTCCCGACCGTCACGCAACAGCGTCGTGCGCATCACACGTAACCAGACCGTGTTGATGAACGCAAGCACCGAGTTCGGCAGTTCGGTGCCGCCGATCTGCCGCGCCACCGCCACCGCAAGTTCCTCGGTGATCTGCTGCTCGACGTCGCGCCCAGGCCTGCGGCTGTAGTCACGGCGATTGCGCCGGGCCGGCAACGCCTCGAACGCCTGGCGTTCGCGTGCCATTCGGTCGACCAGTTGCGCGATACTGTGCGAGCAACGTTCGTATTCGCGTTCTACCTGCATGGTCAGAATGCGTGACCGCGACTGCAGGGCGCCACTGACGATTTCGGCCGCCCGCACCACGGTCTCCAGGCGCCGGAACAATTCACTGCCGCGGGTCAGCTCCTCGCCGTAGCCACGGGCCACCACGCCGACGTCTTCGACGAGGCGACGGATCGCGCTCGAGGAATCGCCGAGGTACGAGGGATCGAGCAGGACCAGCAACAGCAGCGGATGCTGCAGCCGCCAGACCAGCGGCTTGACGGCATCGGGAATCTTCGCGTCGTCGATCGAGACGTCGAACATCGCCGCAAGCAGGTCGACCGAAGACAACTGGGGTGGCGTCGCGTGATGTCGCACCAGTCTCGCCTTGACTTCGGCGAAATAGCGACGACGTGCCTCCCGGCTGTAAGGCACAGACCCGGTGGCATGCGCAAATGCCACCGCGTCGGCAGCGATACCAGCCACGGATTTCAGCGCCGCCGACACATCGATACGTAGGTCGGTGCAGGTTTGCGCATGCGGAGAAATGCCGAGTCGCCGAGCCGAATCGGCAGCGATCGGGATATCGCCGAGGTACGGATGGACCACGTCCTGATGCGACTCGACGTCGACGGAGGCCGCTGCGGTTTCGACCGGCTCCTGCACCCGATCCTGCGCCTGGTCGATCGCTTCGAGCGCCCGGGTGTGGAAAGTCCCGGCCCGCTCGATCGAGCGGGTACTCGCGGTCGCCGTCAACGAATGTGGTGAGGTGTCGGCGGAAATCGTCGCCAGCTCGACCGGCTCGACGACTGCGCCCGGCATCGGTCGCCACCCATCGACATCGGGTCTCGGACCCTGCACCTCACGCTCGATCATCGGCGGATGAACGGGTATCCCGCTCCGGATGAGCAAACCAGGATCGAAATCGGCCGGCGGTTCTTCCTTTCCGTCGATCAACCGATTCGCACGCTGTACGATCGCGGCCAACACAGGCGCCACCTCATCCAGGACGACCTCGCTCAGCACCGCACGTTGCGCCTTCGTCGAAAGGACGTCGGCCACGCCGGAAAGAAAGCTCTCGGCGATGACATCGGCGGCGATCGGATTGACTCGCTCGCCGCACCAGATCAACGGCGCCAGGCGATGCATGGCGACGCGGAAACGGCGATAGGCATCACGATCGCACTGTCTGATCGCATGCGCGAGACGTGCTGAAACACCCGACATCGAACGATTGAGAAGTTGCGGATCCACCAGCAGGCGTCCGTCGGCGACGGCCATGCGTGCACCGACCGCCGTATCGAAGGCCGACTGGGCCTTGCGGACTCGGTCGCCGATATCGGCGGCCAGGGGATCCATGAGATTCCAGATCGCTGGCAGATGCTTGGACGGATTGCCTGGCGCAAGACCGGACGGACCGTCGTTGCGGGCTCGCAAGTCGGCGACCATCAAGCCGATTCCTTCGCGCACGGCTTCGCCCAGCCACATCCGCATCGATGCGTGCAGACGCGTCAATGCCGCCGCATCGAACCATGCGGTCGCTCCACCGGTGTCGCGAGCGGAAGACGGCAGACCGGCCGACGCTCCCCTCCCCGATCCGTCAACGGTTAGTCGGCTCATGGCCGATCGTGCGAACATCGGAAAATTGTGGACCAATTCCGGTACCGCGGGTTGAATCTCAATGATTCACATGGTCAAAACGCCGGCCCTCGCCGCACCGGCTCAGGAGACGAACAGCCGGGAGTTCGCCGACAGCCCTGCCTTCAGGAATGCCATCTGGTCTCCCTGGATATGGCCCGCCCGCGCCTGCAGGATCAGGTCCTCCCAGCGACTGGGCACATACGGCAGATAGAGCAACGGCATGTGCGCCTCTTCGGGTGTCCGGTTGGCCTTGCGTTGATTGCACGAACGGCAGGAGGCCACCACATTCATCCAGTGGTCGGTTCCCCCTTTGCAGAATGGCACGATGTGTTCGCGTTCGAGATGGCTGTCGGGGTATTGCTGGCCGCAGTAGGCGCACATGTTGCAGTCGCGCCGGAACAGCTTGTGATTGAACCGGGTGAGACGCGGCGGGCTGCGCAGCAGGCGATCGGCCATCGAGTGGCCGAGGATCGCCATGATCGGATGAATGTCCAGATACGAACGGGCACCTGTCAGGCGCGAACGCCCGCCGCGAAGTCGCACGCAACTGTCGCCCAGGGTATAGGCGACGGAATCCGTGGCGTAGTAGCGAGCCGCTTCTTCGACACCGATCCACATTTGCGGGACACCGCTGATGTCGATTTTCAAGACACGCTTCACGGGCCGCATGGTATCCATCCAGGATGGGAGTGCAGGCGGAAACAATACCATGGGATCAATGCACCGATCACACGGCCGGACGCAACGGGTTGCCGCGCTGCCACGTGACCCGGCGAGGTTCAGCCGTCGTCGAAAATCACCACCGAGCGTGCGAGATTGCCGAGCCGCAGTTCGTCGACGGCTTCGTTGATCCGTTCGAGAGGCAGGCGTTGCGCGATCAGTTCGTCGAGCTTGAGGGAACCGCGAAGATAGGCGTCGACCAGCCGCGGCATGTCGACCGGAAAGCGGTTGGAACCCATCATCGAACCTTGCAGGCGCTTCTCGCCCAGGAATTCGCTGCCGTCGATTTCGAGCAGGGTTCCCTTCGGGATCATGCCGATGATCGTCGCCGTGCCACCGCGACCGATCATGCGGAAAGCCTGCTCCGCAGTCGCCTTCAGGCCGATCGCCTCGAAAGCATGGTCCGCGCCGCCCTTGAGCAACTCGGTCACCGTGCCGACCGGGTCGACCTGGCTGGCATCGACGACGTCGGTCGCCCCGAA
>JBGSTN010001042.1:0-2796 GCA_041736455.1 Burkholderiaceae bacterium
ACGGCCGCGCCCACCACCAACGCGGCGACGATGGCCGGGCGGGTCGGACGCGGCAGCGCATGGGCAGTCGATGCCCAGAGGTAACTTCCGGTCGCAACGATGGAGAGGGCCGTCGCGACGACGATCTGATCGCCATGGATCCGCAGGAGATCGGCGACCAGCGACCAGCCGAGCCCCAGCGTGACGAATCGTGCGTAGTGATCGGCCAGACGGCCGCGTTGCCATGCGACCCAGACACAAACGACGATGATGAGCGGCTGGAAGATCCAGACCAGTTCGATCTTGTCCGTCAGGTGTCCGGCGAGGGCCACGATGCCGCCGGCAGTCACGGCCGTAACGAGCAGGGGCGGATCCTTGAGTCTCATCGCATGGCGCCTGCACACGCCGCGGACAGCGACCCATGAAAACGGGGCGCACTAAGGCGCCCCCTGGTGCCGCCATCGGCGGCTATCTCCGACTGTTGGTCGCGAGTGGCGACCGTATTTCCGCACGTCCGGTACGACTTGCGCGCGCATCGCCGCTTCGACGATGCTTGCCGCTTTTCCGTACTGGACTGCTGAAAGCGGTGAGTCCCTAAATTAATCCGATCGATGCCGTTCGTCAAGCAATTATGGAAAATTTTTCGACAGAGTTCCAGCCCACGAAGCGCGAGACGATCGGCAGCATGATCCGCAAGGTGTCGCCAGCATGCACTCGAACCGGATCCCGCCCATGCCATCGAGCCATGTTCACGCACATCGAGAGGTATCGCGGGCATTTCGAACCAGTCGGCGTCGCCGATCATGTCGAGAGGTTCATGCGCTGAAGAGGCGACTTTCATGCCCGCCGCATCGCATGATTCGGCACTGACCCTTCGTGTTCATTCGACGGCAAACAGGGCGCCGACCGATTCGAACTGGTCCAGGGCCTGGCCGCAGCCGCGCACGCCGCAACCTTGTGGATCGTCGGCAACCAGAACCGTGAGACCGGTTTCCTCGATCAGCAGCCGGTCGAGGTCGCGCAGCATGGCGCTGCCTCCGCAAAGCATGATGCCGCGCTCGCTGAGATCGGCGCTGAGTTCCGGCGGGGTTTCCTCGAGCGCATTCTTGATGGCGACCACGATTTCGTTGAGCGGCGCGCTGAGCGCTTCCAGTACTTCGCTGGAACCGATGCGCAGGCTGCGCGGCACGCCTTCGTTGATGCTGCGGCCGTTGACCTCCATCTCCTGGCGTTCGCCACCGGGAAAGGCCGAGCCGAGACGGATCTTGATCGCTTCGGCCGTGGGTTGGCCGATCAGCACGCCGAAGTGTCGCCGTACGAACTGCGTGATGGCCAGATCGAAGCGATCACCCGCGACCGGGATCGAGCCCTTGTAGACCATGCCGCCCAGCGAGAGCACGCCGACTTCGGTCGTCCCCGCGCCGAGGTCGACGATCATCGATCCGTTGGCCTGGGTGACGGGCAATCCCGCACCTATCGCGGCCGCCATCGGCGCCTCGAGCAGATGGACCGATGATGCACCGGCGCCGATGATTGATTCGCGAATCGCGCGTCGCTCGACCTGCGTCGACCGACACGGTACGGTGACCACGACGGTGGGCCGCGGCGCGAACAGGCGTTGCTTGTGGACCGAGCCCATGAAGCGACGCAGCATCTCCTGCGCGACGGTGAGGTCGGCGATGACGCCGGATTTCATCGGCCGCACGATGCGGATGTTGGCTGGCGCGCGGCCTGTCATCGCGCGCGCTTCTTCCCCCACCGCGGTGATCATCGGACGGGCATTGGTACCGGCATTGTCACGGATCGCGACGACCGACGGCTCGTTCAGCACGATGCCCTGGCCGGGCAGATAGATGGCCGTGTTGGCCGTACCTAGGTCGATCGCGATATCGTGCGCGAGGTATTTTCGGATATAGCCGATCATGGGCGGTCCTGGAGGAGCGCGGCTGATCATAACGTATAATTTTTTCGTCCCCGGCGGTCATGAAGCCCGTCAAGAAAGTTCAGGCCAACCGTCCATGCCATTGCAGACCGAAGATGTCCGGCGCCTTGCGCGGCTGGCGAAACTGTCGATCACCGACGACGAGGTTGCGCAGACGCTCGAGCAGCTCAACCGGGTGTTCGCCCTCATCGAGACGATGCAGTCGACCGACACGGCCGGGCTCGAACCGATGACGCATCCTCAGGCCTCTGCGCTGCGCCTGCGTGAAGACGTCGTCACCGAGCACGACGAGCGCGAAGCGTTGCAGCAGCCGGCGCCACGCGTCGAACGCGGTCTCTACCTCGTACCCAGAGTGATCGAGTAGACCGCGTGCCATGGCAGAGAGAATCGATCAGCTGTCGTTAATTGATCTCGCCCGCAGGCTGCGTCAGCGCGAGTTGTCTGCCGTCGAAGTGGCGGAACATTTTCTCGCGCGCATCGACGCGAGCCGGCTCAACGCGTTCATCGACCTGAAGCCCGATCTCACGCTGGCGCAGGCACGTGATGCCGATGCGAGGCTGGCGCGCGGCGAGCCTGGTGCGCTGCTGGGTATTCCGATCGCGCACAAGGACATCTTCGTCACGAAGGGATGGCGGTCGACCGCCGGTTCGCGAATGCTGGCCGATTACGTGAGCCCCTTCGATGCAGCCGTGGTCGAGAAGCTCGCTGCGGCGGGCACGGTCACGCTGGGCAAGACCAACTGCGACGAATTCGCGATGGGGTCGGGCAACGAGAACTCGTACTTCGGCCCGGTGCGCAACCCCTGGGACACGGAGGCGGTTCCGGGGGGTTCGTCCGGCGGGTCTGCGGCCGCCGTGGCGGCCGGCCTGGCCATC
>JBGSTN010001050.1:0-3094 GCA_041736455.1 Burkholderiaceae bacterium
GCCGGCTCGGTCGGGTCCGCGGTCGGCAGGGTGGCACCGCGTTCGAACAGTCGAACCCTCGAGCCGGCACTCGAAAAGACCGGCTTGACGATCGTGGCCTGGCGATCGGCCAGAGCCTGAGCACCGTTGGACCCGAGTCGCTGCGTCGCCGGCACTGCAAGACCGAGCGCGGCAGCCTGTGCGTTGAATGCCTGCTTGTCGTGAAGTGCGCGTACCTTCGTCGCGTCGTCGCAGAACATCCGGACCCCCGCCGGCAGGCGGGGCTGCAGCAACACGGCGAACATCGCTTCCTCTGACACCGGCACGATCAGATCTACCGCCTGGGTGTGGATGATGCCGGCCAGGTCGTCGAGGTAGCGGGCGAGATCACGATTCGGGGGACAGACGCGGAAACTGCGTTCGACCGCATTCGACACTCGGCAGAGATGCCAGCGGAACGGATCGGCGACCAGTACGCGCCATCCCGCACCGTGCAGGGCGCGGGCAATGTCCAGCCCCTTGGGCATGCGGCCGAGCGTGAGGAGGGCCGTACCGGGGGTCGTCAAGATCCGTTCTCCCGACGCGTCTCGCTTCGCGCTTGCTGCATCGATATCCGTAGGTGATGGGTGGGATAGGCGACCAGTCTACAATCTTTTCCGGTTCGAACCTGGGAACTCACACCCACGCGTCGATGCACCGGACCGGCGTTGGCAACCCGACCACACCCAATACGGAATCCTCTCGTGGACACGAAGAAAGTTCTCGTCGTGCTGGCGATCATCGTGGCGATCGTCACGTTCTTCGCTCTCGATCTGCCCCAGTACCTGACGCTGGAGGCAATAAAGGCGAAGCAACAGGCATGGCAGGAGAGCTTCCAGGCACGACCGCTCGTCGTCGCGACATCGTTCTTCGCCGTCTACGTCGCCGTCGCCGCCTTGTCTCTGCCCGGCGCCGCGTTGTTGACGGTGCTTGCGGGGGCCATATTCGGCTTGCTCCCGGGCCTGGTCCTGGTGTCTTTCGCCTCGTCGGTCGGGGCAACGCTCGCGTTCCTGGCGTCGCGCTTCGTGCTGCGCGACTGGTGTCAGCGCCGCTTCGGTTCGCGCCTGGCGGCAATCAACAAGGGCATCGACAAGGAGGGCGCGTTCTACCTGTTCACGCTCAGGCTCGTCCCGGTATTTCCTTTCTGGCTCGTCAATCTGCTGATGGGCTTGACGAGTCTGCCCACGCGAACGTTCTACTGGGTCAGTCAGGTCGGCATGCTGCTCGGCACGGCCGTCTTCGTCAATGTCGGTACGCAACTCGCCCAGGTGGAGTCCCTCGCGGGAGTCTTGTCGCCAGCGCTGTTGATATCGTTCGTGTTGCTCGGTTTCATGCCGATCGTCGCCAAGCGCATCGCCGATGCGGTCAGGGCGCGCAAGGTGTACGCCGGATGGACACGGCCCCGAAGCTTCGATCGCAACCTCGTGGTGATCGGCGCCGGGAGTGCCGGACTGGTGTCTTCTCTCATCGCAGCGACGGTCAAGGCAAGCGTCTCGCTCGTCGAGAGCCACAAGATGGGTGGCGACTGCCTGAACTATGGCTGCGTCCCTTCGAAGGCGTTGATCAAGTCGGCGCGGGTCGTGGACGTCGCGCGTCATTCGAAGCGGTATGGCATCGCGTCGATGCAGTCGTCATTCGAATTCGCCGACGTGATGGCGCGCGTGGCACGGGTGGTCGCGACGGTCGAACCGCACGATTCGATCGAGCGCTACGTGAGCATGGGCGTTGACGTCATCCAGGGGCAGGCCACCATCGTCTCGCCGTGGGAGATCGAGGTGGCATTGCATGGCCCCGATGGGCGACCCGATGGCCGGACCAGGCGGTTGACGACACGCAGCATCGTCATCGCCGCGGGCGCGCAACCGCTGGTACCGCCGATTCCCGGCATCGAGGACGTGGGCTATCTCACATCGGACACGGTCTGGTCGCTGCGCGAGCGCCCGGACCGGCTGCTCGTGCTCGGCGGCGGTCCGATCGGCTGTGAACTCGCACAGGCATTCCAGCGGCTCGGCAGTCGGGTCACGCAGGTCGAGATGGCGCCGCGCATCATGGGGCGCGAAGATCCCGAAATCGCGGCGATGGTGCTGGAGCGGTTCGAGGCCGACGGCATCGATGTGCGTACCGGGCACAAGGCGATTCGCTTCGAGATCCGCGATGGGCAGCGGATATTGATTGCCGAACGCACCGATGCCGGCGGAGCGCACGTCGAGATCGAGTTCGATCAGCTGCTTTGTGCGCTCGGGCGTGCGGCGCGGCTGAGCGGATATGGCCTGGACGATCTGAAGATCGCCGTCTCCGGGCGACGCACCATCGAGGTCAACGAGTTCCTCGAAACCAACTACCCGAACATATTCGCGGCGGGTGACGTGGCCGGGCCCTATCAGTTCACGCATACCGCCTCGCATATGGCCTGGTTCGCGACCGTCAACGCGCTGTTCGGACGATTCCGGAAGTTCAAGGTCGATTATTCGGTCATTCCGTGGGCCACGTTCACCGAACCTGAAGTTGCGCGCGTGGGTCTGAGTGAAACCGAGGCACGCGAGCAGGGCATCGCCTGCGAGGTGACCCGTTACGGGATCGACGACCTGGACCGCGCGATTGCCGATGATATCGCTCATGGCGTCGTGAAGGTGCTGACCGTTCCAGGCAAGGACCGGATTCTCGGGGTCACGATCGTGGGCGAGCATGCCGGCGATCTGATTGCGGAATACGTGCTCGCGATGAAATACAAGCTCGGACTGAAGAAGATCATGGGCGCCATCCACATCTACCCGACGCTTGCGGAGGCGAACAAGTACGCCGCAAGCCAATGGCAGAAGGCCCACGCGCCCGAGCGCCTGCTTCACTGGGTCGGTCGGTATTTCGACTGGCTTCGCCGGTAGTGGCGCGGTGCTGATACTTTGCTGTCGACTTCGAATCCAATGCGTGTCTGGGTGATCATTCCCGCCCTCGACGAGGCAGCGGGTATCGCGGACGCCGTGAGGCGCGTGCTGTCGCCGCCCGTAGCCAGCGGCAGCGGTTGCTGCGTCGCCGGATGTCTCGTGGTCGATGGTGGCAGTCGGGACGCGACCTGCGC
>JBGSTN010000780.1:0-7689 GCA_041736455.1 Burkholderiaceae bacterium
ACCCATTGCCGGTCGAACTGCCATCGCTGCCGGGAGCGGGCGTGCCATCACTGGGCATGCCATCGCTTCCAACGGCAGGCACCCCTTCTGATCCGCCGGATCCGCAGCCCACTGCGAAGGTGGCCGACAGCAACACCGCGCTGAACGCGCAAGCCCGATGCGCGATCAAATCGCCGAGGAAACGCTGTCTTGCAGACATGCTTCTCTCCTCTGGACCTCTCTTGCCAGTCTACGCCCGGGGTGTTCTCCCATGAAAGGACGACATCCTGCGTCCGTTGCGCAAAGTCAAACGCTGCAACGGCCTCAGGACGGACAGGATCTCCGCAGGGAGTGCATGCGGGGGCGCGGCTCGGGGCGGCGATGAGCTATGCGTTCCTGTCGGCATGTCCGCCGGCAGCGAGGATCAGCGGTGGCCGTAGACATCGTTCGGCGCCGTGAATGTCGGCAGGGCATCCTCAGCGCCAGATGAACGCGCCGCCCCAGTGCCTGGCTTGGCGCAGCGTGCCATCGCGGCGGTCGTACCAGCGCACGGGAATCGCGGGCGTGGCAACCACCGTGTTGCCGATCCAGGCGCTCTGCGCGTCGGCCGGCACCAGCCAGAGCTCGCCGGCCTCGTCCTCCGGATCCTCGTCGTAGGTCACCAGAACAAAGCGTCCATCCGGTGACCAGCTCGGCCGGCGTTCGCCGCCTGCCGACTCGGTCAACTTGCGCAATCCCGAACCATCGATCGCCGATACCCACACATGACTGGCCATCTGGAAGGCCAGTCGCAACCCGTCGGCGCTGACATCGATGTCGCGCGGGCGATCGTTCAATGCAATGGCGAGTCGGGCGTCGCGATAGCCATCGGTCGTGAAATAAATACCTTCCCAGTCGGTCAGCACGATGCGATTGTCCGGTAGCCAGCGGTAATGCTCCCAACCAAAGAAGCGGCGCAGGATGTTGCCTTTCCGGTCGAACACGGTGGGAATGGGCAGTTCTCTGCTGCTGACACGATCTCCCCAGTAGTCGGCGATCAGCAGTTGTCCATCGTCCGAAATGGCGACCGGACCAAAGGTCGAGTCATCGAACTCATGCCGCAACGTTACCGCACCGGCCAGGTTGCGCAGCACGACATAATCGATGTCCGAGGCAAACGTTTCATCATCCTCGATGTAGGCAACCTCGTTCGCGTCACGCGACAGGCCGGCCGCGGAATCGGACTCGGCGGTGCCACGGCCAGTCGACAGGTCGAGCAGGATCTTCGCGGAAATGTCGTCGAACAGTACGGTTCCCGTCAGCCCACCGTTGAGTGCATTGGCCGATGGAAACGCGGTTCCTGCAAGCATCTGAGGTTGCGGCAGACCGGCTCGCCAGAAGATCTTCGAGAAACCACAGGTGCTCTCGAGCAGTTGGCCATCCTCGGCGAGACTGCGCAGCACGTAGGTTCTGGGATCGGTCGTCGTTACGTCGACGGGGGACGAGACATCGGCTGAGACGATGTGAATGGTCGGGCAGGCCCCCACCGGGATGGCGCCGAAATTTGCCGTGTATGGAATGCCATGTCGCATCGCAAGCTGTTTGCCGTCCGGCGACCACGTCGCAGAGTCTTCGTTCAGATTCTGATTCGTCGTTATCTGGCGATATCCCGTCCCGGTGCCGTCGGCGCCAAGATCCATCAACCAGATGTGGTTCTTCAGCAGGCCGCGATCGCCCAGCTCGAACGCCAGGCGGCTGCCATCCGGGCTGGGCGACAGGCCATTGGGCGCGTCATCGGCGAATGTCGCGACGATCGATCTCGCCGTGAAGTCGGCATTCATCAGGACGATCGATTCGTTTTCGGCGAACAACAGTCGACCGTCGGGCATCCAGGCGAGGTCGCGCGCGATCACGTCGAAGTGATGCCGCAGCGTACCGTCTCTTTCGAAGATGGCGATCTTGCCGGGCCGTGTGTCTGGCCAGTGCACCGCGATGAGCCGGTTGTCCGGTGACAGCGCGCCGCCTGCGATGTACTCCTCCTTCGCGAACACTGCCTGCGTAAGACCGTCACGCCCGACAAGCGCCACTTCCTCGAAATCGGTAGAACCACCCTCGGCTGCGCGGTCGTCTGCGCCACTGAAAACCAGCGTCGTGCCATCGGCCGACACTTGCGACGCACTGCGCTTGCGAATTCCACGGCGCAAGCCCGTTGCCATGTCCATCTCGACCATGTCGTGCGGCTGGGCGAAGAACAAGCTGCCGCTCAGCCCCTGATTGATGACCGTGCCCGCGCCCGGCATACCAGGAGGCGCGGGTAGCGTCGGATCATTGCCGGTAATCGGACTGCTGCCGCCACCGCCGCATGCCGACAAGGCGAAAGCGACCATCGACGTGAAAGCGACCTTCAGCAGGTGGAGCCGTGTCGATATTCTTATCATCTGGAATCCTGGGCGTGGATCGATCGCACCACCGATGTCGAATGCCCTGCGTCCTCGAGTGACGTTCAGTTGTCGCGGCAACGATCACCGACGAGTGTCGCTCATCGTACAACGACCTTCGTGCAATCGCCTCGTCACCAAGGCATCATCCGCGATCGCCGTCCATGACGGCTGCTACCCGGCATTCGTAACGCTGCGTCAGCCGCCTGGAGCCGAATTGCTGACCCGATACACCATCCGGTTGCGCTTGCTCATCAGGAACAACGTGCCATCGGGTCCCTGGCCGAAGCGGATGTCGGTACGTGTGTTCCCCTCGCTGGCGTCGTATTTCGGATCCGCCTTCACGATCGGGCCCATGCTCGGGTAGGCGATCGGCGGCGTTGCCGGGTTCGCATCGTGGTCGTAGCGAATCGACACGCGATGCATCGGTGTTTGGGTCAGGTCGCCGGGCGCGCCGCGGCGAACGGTGGCCGACAGCTCAGCAAGGGTCGAGAAGTAGATCTCGCCCAGCGTCGCGAACTCGCAGTAGAAATAGCGACCGTCCAGCGCCGAGCCGTTGTGTGTCTCGTAGCCCCCCCCCGATACCGATACCGACGAAGTCGGCGCCGGGCGCGCCGACGTGACCGAACTGGACCGCCGGATAGGTGAACCCGTTGTTCACGTCGTCCGCCGGCAATTGCGCGATACCGGTCAACAGGCCTGCTTCCGGCTTGAGCACATACGTGCCTTCGCGCAGCGACCAACCATAGTTGGCTCCCGCCTCGATAACGTTGATCTCCTCGACATTGTCGCGACCCGGCTCGGCGCTCACGATCATGCCATTGCTCAGGAAGGCCAGGTGATGCGGGTTGCGATGCCCGAACGAATAGACCTCGGCGAGCATCGTACTGCTGCCGACGAACGGATTGTTCGCCGGGATCCCGTACGGGGCACCGTTGCCCTGCGCACGCGGGTCGATGCGCAGAATCTTGCCGCGCGCGTCCTTGCGCTGCCCGCCACCGGCAGTCGCGGATTCAACGCTACCGTCGCCATGCGCGACATAGAGCAGGCCATGGTCCGCATCACCGGCACGTGCAAGCGGATTGAACGCGATCTGCTTGATCGTGTGATCGTAGACAGGCATGCCGACGCGCAGCACTTCGCGATAACTGCTCGCGTCCACCGCCATCGTGATCGGATCGGCTCGCCACTCGACGAGAACGCTGTCGGCGCCGATCGGCACTTCACCTTGGGATACGTCCGAGACATAGTGATGGCCGGCCGGGTCGGCAGGACGCTGCTCCATCAGACTCGCGTAGAACAACCCGTTGCGCGCGAAATCCGGATGGAACGCAATCGAGCGCAGGCCCGAATGCCACGTCTGATAGCCGTCCAGGATGCGGCCCGTTGCGCGCACGATCGCGTCGGCGACATCGAACCAGAGCCTACCCGGACCACCGCCCGTGATCTCGTAGATCCGGCCGTCGTTCTCGGTGCCGGCGAACAGCCGGCCCTGCGAATGAGTGAGCACGTTGATCCGGGGCGCGTGGCCACGGCTGTTCAGGGGCAATTCGGCGAAGGGCGCCAGTTCGAGAACGAGGGCGTCGTCGATCGGGGCAGCTTGCCAGCGAATGACACCATCGGCGCCCACCTCGGGCAATGGCGGGACCGCCGCGTTCGGAGTCGGAGTCGGAGTCGGTGTCGGAGTCGGTGTCGGTGTCGGTGTCGGTGTCGGTGTCGGTGTCGGTGTCGGAGTCGGAGTCGGTGTCGGAGTCGGTGTCGGAGTCGGTGTCGGAGTCGGTGTCGGAGTCGGAGTCGGAGTCGGAGTCGGAGTCGGAGTCGGAGTCGGAGTCGGAGTCGGAGTCGGAGTCGGAGTCGGAGTCGGTGTCGGAGTCGGAGTCGGTGTCGGCGTCGGAGTCGGTGTCGGCGTCGGAGTCGGAGTCGGTGTGGGCGTTGCAGCCGGCGCAGGGGTAGTCGCAGTGTCACTACCGGTGGCTGCGTCACCACCACCGCCACAGGCCTGCAGTATTCCGGACATTGCAAGCGCGAGCGCGTGCCCGACGAAGCGACTATTGCGTCGATGCATCATGAAATCTCCGTTTATTCCTAACTTCGTCGCCGCGCTGTCGTGACATCGATTCGCAAGGATGTTGCGATTCCGGCCGTCGACGTGTCCATAACCAGATAAGGGTAGCCATTGCGCCAAATCGTGCGCATATCCCGTGCGGAATCGCTTCCGTGTTCCGAGAGTCCGAGGGCACTTCAGCGACGAATGCCGGCAACCGATCGATTTCCCGAACACGCCTTCAGCACCCACGCGAAGTCGATTCCGAAAAACCAGAGGCGCCATGTTGAATTGTCCCGCAGGCCGAATCGGTCAGCGATACTTCCGCGTCGTCGTTGACCCTCCGCCTGCAAGGAACGATTCTCATGAATGATGCCAGGACGAACGGACTTGTCGAACAGACAATGCCGCCAAATACGCCGATCACCCAGGGCGAGATAGACCAGAGAGTCTACGATCTGTACGACGAGTATTGCCATGGCGGCATCGACCGCCGGGAATTTATTCGTCGCGCCAGCGCCATGACGGTCGTCGGCGGCTCTGCGCTGGCCATGGCGGAATCCCTGCTGCCACGCTATGCGCGGGCGCAAAAGGTCTCCTTCACTGACGAGCGAATCGACCCGCAGTATGTCTCTTACCCATCGCCGGGAGGCAACTCCGGCGCCATGCGCGGCTACCTCGTGAGACCGTCCGGCCCTGGGCCCTTTCCTGCAGTGCTCGTCATACATGAAAACCGCGGATTGAATCCTTATGTCGAAGACGTTGCACGACGTGCGGCGGTGGACGGCTTCCTGGCTCTCGCTCCCGATGGCCTCGCGCCGATCGGTGGTTACCCCGGCAATGACGATGACGGCCGCGCCATGCAGGCAACCCTCGATCAGGCCAAGCTGCGCACAGACATGCTCAACAGCGCCCGCTTTCTCAAGAGTCACGCCGCTTCGAGCGGCAAATTGGGCGCGACCGGATTCTGCTGGGGCGGCGGTACGACGAACTACCTCGCCGTCGCGATGGGCGCCGAATTGAGCGCCGCCGTCCCGTATTACGGCGCCGCCGCGGAAACCGCCGGCGTGGCGTCCATCAAGGCGCCGCTCCTGATCCATCTCGCCGAAAATGACCAACGCATCAATGCGATGTGGCCAGCGTTCGAAGAGGAATTGAAGGCCGCGGGTGCAGCCTACACGATGCACATGTACCCGAACACACAGCATGGCTTCCACAATGATTCGACACCGCGTTACGACGCGGCAGCGGCGAAATCAAGCTGGGACAGAACTGTCGCCTTCTTCAGGAAAGAGTTGGTCTGACCGCGAAGGTCCAACGGCGGTTACGCTACCGGACTGTTCATCGTCGGGGGCCCCGCTTCAAGCACGGCGAAACACGGAGTCCACCGATGATCGAATGGTCGCGACCATCCAATAGAGACGTTGAAAGGGATGATGAATGCGCTTTTTTTCCAGGGGAGCCGTGCACATGGTTTCCGGCAGCCTCGTGGGCGGGCTGATCATCGCGAGAATTCGATAATCAGGATTGCCGTTGATTGACGACGCACTTTGGAACCAGTCATGACAGGCGATTCGAACGTTTGACAGCATCACTCCCTCGAGAGGAAAGCCGCCATGTGCAGAAACATTCGGACGCTGTTCAACTTCGAGCCGCCCGCAACCGAATCGGAGATACGGGACGCGTCTCTTCAGTTCGTTCGAAAGCTCAGTGGATTCAATAGTCCGTCCAAGGTGAACGAGCTTGCCTTCGAACGGGCTGTCGAGCAGGTGGCCATGGCGGCGAGGGAACTGGTCTCTTCTCTCGCCACTTCTTCCCCACCCAGGAATCGGGAAGAAGAAGCGGCGAAAGCACGGGCGCGATCGGTCGAGCGCTTCGGCCGATAGGCTGAATCCGGGCGAGTGCGGTTTCGACGGAGATCCACGAATCGATCCCGACTCGGCCCCTGCCCGACCGCAATGGCCGCGTTGACGAAGTGCTCTGCGGGGCCGCCCGACCCGCCGTGCGGGAATCCCCGCCACAATATCGATCATGCAACCATCGAAACTTCCAGGCCGCCTCTTGTTGACGGCGCTCCTGCTGCTGGCCGTCGCGATGCCTGCTTTCGCGGACGAAGTCATCAAGGTCGGCTCCAAGCGCTTCACCGAGAGCTACGTGCTGGCCGAGATCGCCCGGCAGACTTTGCTGCGCGCCGGCATGGCGGCCGACCATCGCCAGGGACTGGGCAACACGGCGATTCTCGAACAGGCGCTGCTCGGCGGCCAGGTGGATGTCTACCCCGAATACACCGGCACCATCGTGCGCGAGTTGCTCAAACGCACCCTGCCTGCGGATGCCCCCCAGCCAACGCTCGCCGAACTGAACGAGTGGCTCGCGCCGCGGGGCCTGAAAGCGGCCGTGCCGCTGGGCTTCAACAACACCTATGCGATCGCCATGCGCGAGGTCGATGCCGCGCGCCTTGGTGTCGATTCGCTGACGGCGCTGGCCAGGCTTCCCGCGGCCCAGGCCTCGCGTCTGCGTACCGGTCTGTCCCACGAGTTTCTCGTGCGCGCCGATGGATGGCCGGCACTGAAGCGTCATTACACACTGCCGATACAGGAGGGCCCAGCGCTGGACCACGGCCTCGCCTATCAGGCCCTCGCGCAGGGGCAGGTGGACATCATCGACGTCTACAGCACCGATGCGCAGATCGGCCGGCTCGGCCTGCGTGTGTTGCAGGACGATCGGAACTTCTTCCCGCGCTACGACGCCGTGCTGCTGATGCGAAGCTCGCTCCCGCCCTCGGCAGCGGCAACGCTGGCGACGCTAGAGGGACGCATCGACGATCAGACGATGATCGGCCTCAATGCCGCGGTCGAACTCGACGGCCGACCGTTTGCCGATGTCGCGAGTGCCTTCCTGGACAGGTCCGCGCAGGCAGGGCCCGAGAAGCCTGCGGCGCAGAATGCGCGCCCTTCGATATGGGCGCTGATCCTCGCACCCGACCTCGGACGCCTGCTGTGGGAGCACCTGACCCTGGTATTGGGATCGGTGCTGCTGGCCGTTGCGGTCGGCGTGCCACTGGGTGTCACCGCACACAGGCACGCACGCCTGGGCGCCGTTCTCCTCGCCGTCACCGGCCTGCTCCAGACCGTGCCGTCGCTTGCTCTGCTGGCCTTCCTCATCGCACTCCTGGGCACGATCGGCTTTGCGCCCGCCCTCCTGGCCCTGTTCCTCTATGCGCTGTTGCCGATCGTGCGCAACACGCTC
>JBGSTN010001131.1:0-3689 GCA_041736455.1 Burkholderiaceae bacterium
GACGGGCTGGCGTCGCTCAAAGAGCCTGGCCGGCGGCCAAGTCGGCCAGTTGCTCGGCCTGGTCGGCGGCGCGAAGGGCGGTGATCAATTCTCCGAGATCGCCGGCGATGATTCGTTCGAGCTTGTACAGCGTCAGGTTGATCCGGTGATCGGTCACGCGACCCTGTGGAAAGTTGTAGGTGCGAATGCGCTCGCTCCGGTCACCGGAGCCGATCAGCGACCGGCGATGCTCGGCCTCCCGGGAGCGCGCTTCGCGATCGCGACGGTCCTTGATGCGAGCCAGCAAGACCTGCATCGCCTTGTCGCGGTTTCGGTGTTGCGATCGATCGTCCTGGCATTCGGCCACGATACCGGTCGGCAGGTGCGTGATCCGTACCGCCGATTCGGTGCGATTGACGTGTTGTCCGCCGGCACCGGACGCGCGATAGACGTCCACGCGAATCTCGTCCGGCGCGACCGTGATGTCACTCTCGCCATCCGGTTCGGCCAGGACGGCCACCGTACAGGCGGACGTGTGAATGCGGCCCTGCGCTTCGGTCTCGGGGACTCGTTGCACCCGATGCCCGCCCGATTCGAACTTGAGCGTGCCAAAGGGACTCGCCCCGCTGACACGCAGGATCACTTCCTTGTAGCCGCCGAGATCGGACGCACTTTCGGATATCAGTTCCGTTTGCCAGCCGTGCTGCTCGGCATAGCGGGTATACATGCGCAGCAGGTCGCCTGCGAAAAGGGCCGACTCGTCGCCACCCGTGCCGGCGCGGATCTCGATCAACGCATTGCGTGCGTCGTCCGGATCACGGGGCAGCAGCAGCTGCTGCAGCATCCGGTCTTCATGCGCCAGTCGCGCCTGCGCGCTCGCGATCTCTTCGTCGGCATAAGTGCGCATGTCGGGATCCGCGCGCATCTGAGTGGCCGCTTCGAGGTCGGCGGTCGCCTGACGCCAGGTTTCGAAATGTGCGATGACGTCGGTCAATTCGGCATGCTCGCGTCCCAGCCTTCTCAGTCGGTCCAGGTCGTCAGCGGCCTGTTCCGAGGACAACTCGGCGCCGACCTCGGCCAGCCGGCGCTCGAGATCTTCGAGCCGGGCAAACATGGAAGGATTCACGAGCGGTGCTGCGCGGCCGCTGGCGTGTCCATCGGGTTGGTCGCCGCCGCGTCGGCACGCCGTGCAGTGTCGACATCGGGAATGAGCTGATCGACGAGCGCGGCAATGGCCTGCTGCTGGTCCGGCGAACCGTTCAGCAACGACGTGGGCCCATGGAGAAACTTCGCCGAAAGTGCATTGGCCAGCGCCGTGAGCACTTCGTCGGGCGATGCGCCCTGGGCCAGTGAACGGCGGGCACGCTGGAGTTCCTGCTGGCGAATCGCAGCAGCCCGCTCATGGAGCAACCGGATCGCCGGCACCGCTCGACGCGACGCCAGCCACTGCATGAATGAATCGGCATTGGTGTCGATGATGACCTCGGCCTGGGCGACCGCGGCGCGGCGGCTCTCGAGACCGGCATCCACCACCTGACCGAGGTCATCGACCGTGTGCAGGTAAACGTCGCCCAGCCCGCCGACGGCGGGCTCGATATCACGCGGAACGGCCAGGTCGACCATGAACATCGGCCGGTGACGTCGCTGCCGGACGGCTGCCTCGACCATGCCCAACCCGATGATCGGCAGGGTGCTGGCGGTGCATGAAATGACGATGTCGAAACGATGCAGCTGTTCCGGGACTTCCGAAAGCTCGATCGTCTTCGCGCCCAGCTTGTGGGCGAGCTTCGCGCCCCGGCTGGTGGTCCGGTTCGCGATGACGATCTGGCGTGGATTCTGTGCCGCGAAGTGCGTGGCCACGAGTTCGATCATCTCGCCGGCACCGACGAACAGCACCTGGCAGTCGGCCAGACTCTCGAACAGCCGGCGTGCGAGCCGAACAGCCGCCGCCGCCATCGAGACCGAGTTGGCGCCGACATCGGTGCCGGATCGAACGGCCTTGGCGACCGTGAAGCTGCGCTGGAACAGCTTGTGCAGATGCATGCCGAGTGAACCGGTCTGTTGCGCGACCCGGAAGGCTTCCTTCATCTGACCCAGGATCTGCGGTTCGCCCACGACCATCGAATCCAGCCCGCTCGCGACCCGGAACGTATGACGCACGGCCTCGCGACCAGGCAACAGATAGATGTGCCGCTCGAGTTCCTGCCGGTCGATGCCCTGCCGCGTGCTCAGCCAGCGGGCCACTTCATGCGACAGCGCATCGCTGCGGCTCGATGCACAGACGATTTCGGTCCGGTTGCAGGTCGAGATGATGGCCGATTCGGGGGCGACGGTCTGCATCGCCCGGCGAAAGTCGACCAACGCCAAGGGCAACTGCTCGCCGGCAAACGCAACCCGCTCGCGCACGGCCAAAGGCGCACTGTTGTGGTTGAGTCCGAGCGTGAAGATGTCCATGGTCTCTGGATTTTAGGCCATTGTGGCGCCGTCGTCGGCATAAAGCGTGGTGATGCGACGCACGGATCAGGATTGTGCCGGAAATGTCATCCGGAACCAGGCGCCTCCGTCCGGTCGATTGCTGGCTGTCGCCGCGCCGCCATGACGCAATGCGACCATCCGGACCAGTGCCAGGCCCAGACCGGTTCCGCGCTGGTCCTCGGGCGCCGCGCCGCGCATGTAGGGCTCGAAATACTTCTGCGGCTGCGCATCCGCCAGCCCGGGACCTCGGTCGGCCACCGACAACGTCCAATGAGTCCCGTCGCGCGCCAGCGAGACGGTGATCCGGTTTTCCTTGCCGCCATACTTGAACGCGTTGTCGATGAGATTGCCGAGCGCCCGACGGATCAACTGCGCATCCCCGATCACCGGTGCGCTGACCGGCACCTCGAGCAGGATGGGCACCTTCAGGCCGGTACTGATGGGCCAAGCCGCGTCGACGGCCTCGGTAGCGATGTCGGCCAGGTCGATCTCGTCATGCTCGATCGGCTTGTTTTCGGCGCGGGTCCACTGGATGAAGCTCTCGGCGAGATCGAGCGAATGGGTCGCGGCCCTGCGGATCGCCGTCGTCCACTCCGATCGATGCTGCGGATCGATCTGGTCGAGCGCGCCGATGATCGACACCTGCGGCGAGCGCAGGTCATGCGAGATGAATCGCATCATCTCGTCGCGTTCACGCTGCAATTCGCGCAGACGCGTGATGTCGGTGAACTGGATCAGCCAGAGCGCCGGCAAGCCATCGGTTTCGACGTGCTGCGCGTCCATCAGCCAGTTGCGACCGGCACGGTCCCTGATTTCCATCGCATCACGATTCCCGGGCAGCGCTTCGTCGGCGACCCAGTAACGGGCAGCGCGTCCGAACTCCTCTTCGAGCCATCGCCAGGCGGAAATGTCGCGTTCATCGGCGAGTGCCTGGAACGACGAACGGGCCAGCCTGTTGCAGATGACGACCAGTCCACCGGCGCCGCACACAAGGGCGGCATGGGGGAGTCGTTCGACTGCCGTCGTCAGCAGCAGGCGCAGGGCATTGATCCGTTCGGCGGCCCGACGCAGCGAGCGCAACTCCATCATCACCGGCTCTTCCGGCGGACGAATTCGCGCCAGCAGCGACTGGACGATGCCGCCGCGGGACGGGACGCCGAGCACCCCCGTCGCCTGGTGATCGGCACATGACCGTCCGGCGACGGCGGCGCTCATCGAGGCGGCACCGCGCAAGG
>JBGSTN010000060.1:0-4580 GCA_041736455.1 Burkholderiaceae bacterium
GGCGGCACGGCGTCGATGCCTTCGACCGCGCGCGCGGCCACCAGCCAGCGGCGCAGCAGATCGATCTTGGGCGGCTTGTACAGCACCGTGATGGGACGACGGGCCGCATAGAACCGGGCAGCCATTTCGAACGAACCGAGATGCGGCGTGAGGATCAGCACCCCCTTGCCACGGCCTTCGGCCTCTTCGATGACGTCGGTGTCGGTGACCAGGACCTGGCGACCGATGACGCGCGGCGAGTGGCTCCATATATAAGGACATTCGGCGACCATGCGCCCGGCTTCCATGATTGCGCGCCGGCGCACCGGGCCGGGACCGTAGCCGGCCATGCGCAGGTTGTCGTCGAGCTTGCGACGGTAGCCACTCGAAAACACCCAGGCCGCGATGCCTGCGACACTGCCGACCGCTCGTGCGATGACGAGCGGTACATGACCAACGAGTTGAAGCGCGAGCGGCAGGCGCGCGATTTCCGGGGAATTGTTCAGGGCAGCAGCCGGCGTGGCGGTCGTCATGATGCGGAAGCGATCAAACAGAAGTGGGACAAGGTGGTTAATGAATGGATAACGCGTCGTACCACCCCTGAGAATACGACAGGTAGGCAAAAGTCTCGGCGTTCTGTGCCCAAGGGTTGTGAAATTTTCCTATAATGCAGGCTGTCGCCGAGTTAAACGGACAACTTGCGGGGCGACAAAGTGGCTGGGCGTTCAACCGCCTGGCTACCGGACCTACCGCTAAAGCGTCGCCACTTCTCCGGAGTCGGCCACGCGCCTGACATCAACTGGAGAAGTTTGGATCATGGCTGATTATCTCTTTACGTCGGAATCGGTTTCCGAAGGTCACCCCGACAAGGTGGCGGATCAAATATCCGATGCCATTCTCGACGCACTGCTCGCGCAAGACCCCAAATCGAGGGTTGCTGCCGAGACACTCTGCACGACAGGCCTCGTGCTCCTCGCGGGCGAAATCACCACGAAGGCAACGGTCGACTTCATCAAGGTCGCTCGCAATACCATCAAGGAAATCGGCTACGACAATACCGAATACGGTATCGACTACAAAGGTTGCTCGGTCCAGGTCTGCTACGACGAACAGAGTGCCGACATCAAGCAGGGCGTCGACAAGGCTCAGGATAACGACCTCGACCAGGGTGCGGGCGACCAGGGCCTGATGTTCGGCTATGCCTGCCAGGAAACGCCCGAGCTGATGCCGGCGGCGATCTATTACTCGCATCGCCTCGTCGAGCGCCAGTCGCAATTGCGCAAGGACGGCCGACTGCCGTGGCTGCGCCCCGACGCGAAGTCGCAGATCACGCTGCGCTACGAGAACGGCAAGCCGGTCGCCGTCGACACCGTCGTCCTGTCGACCCAGCATGCGCCCGACATCGAGTACGACAAGCTGCGCGAAGCCGTCATCGAAGAGATCATCAAGCCGGTGTTGCCGAAAGAACTGGTCAAGGGCCCGATCAAGTATCTGGTCAACCCGACCGGGCGCTTCGTTGTCGGTGGACCGCAAGGCGATTGCGGCCTCACCGGTCGCAAGATCATCGCCGACACCTACGGTGGCGCAGCGCCCCATGGCGGCGGTGCGTTTTCCGGCAAGGACCCCTCGAAGGTCGACCGCTCGGCAGCCTATGCTGCGCGCTACGTCGCCAAGAACATCGTGGCGGCCGGTCTGGCCAGCCAGTGTCTGGTGCAGTTGTCGTATGCGATCGGCGTGGCGCAACCGACCTCGGTCTGGGTGACGACGCAGGGTACCGGCACCATTTCAGACGAGAAGATCGCCGCGCTGGTGCGCGAGCACTTCGACCTGCGCCCACGCGGCATCGTCCAGATGCTGGATCTGCTGAGGCCGATTTATCGCAAGAGCGCCGCCTACGGCCACTTCGGTCGCAGCGAGCCCGACTTCACCTGGGAGCACACCGACAAGGCGGAAGCGTTGAAGGCTGCTGCCAAATAGGGATCGCCCATTCCTGGCATCTTCGCTGCCAGGACCCAGCCCCCGATGACAGGGGGTGCGATCGGCAGGAACAGGAAGAGCGGTTGGACCACCAGGGTGGCCCAACCGCCTTTTTTTGGGCGCCGTTCAGTTACGTTTTGTTACAGTTGGCGAGGGTGGCGAGGTGATCCTGCCGGCCTGATTTCAAGCAGAACGGACCGGTCAGCGGGCGATACGGGCCATACGGAGATCGACGCAAGGCTCGACGCAAGGGCGCTGCCTACACTTTCGTCATCCCGTTATGCAAATTCACAACGATCTCCGCCAATGCTTCGTAACCGAATTCCTGTCCTCATCCTGACTTGCGTGCTGGCTGCCTGTGCCAGCACTTCGCATGATGTGGCGCCGATCGAGGTGCCCACCACGACGTATGACAGCCTCGCTTGCAAGGACCTGGCCAGCGAACGTGCACGGGTCAATGCCGAGATCTCGCAACTGGCCGACAAGATCGATGGCGGCCTGATGGCCGAGCGGATCAAGATGGGTGTGGGCGTGACCCTTTTCTGGCCCGCCCTGATGTTCATCGAGAGCGCCTCGGCCGAACACGAGGAACTGGCCCAGCTCAAGGGTGAGCGCAAGTCATTGCGCCTGTCGATGGCCGTGCGGGGTTGCCCGATTCCACCGTTGCCCGACAAGCAGGCACGATCCGGTTGGCATCAGGCCGATCGCGCGATGTGGCAACCACGCAACTGACGGCAATCGACGACCGTTCGCCCGGATTCTACCGACCGTTCGCCCGGATCCCACCGACCGTTCGCCCGGATCCCACCGACCGTTGAGCGAATTGCAACACGCCAACACGAAACGCTGCGATACAATGCGCGTCTGTTTCGAGGAGCGTTGCGACGCCTTTGCCGGAACTTTCCGACCGCCACGCGCTGCAATGGCAACCGGTCCGGCAGGTTCCTCTCTGAGCGCCAGGCTCGAAACATGGCAGTTGCAACGGCGCTCGTTAAACCATGAATCCGATCATGGCAACGAGCCCGGCAATCCACCGGGCCTCCTCTGGCGTCCGGTCTGCCCTCTTCCCATCCGAAGGCTGCCGAAGCGACTCGTTGCCCTGGTCCAACCGTGACTCAGGAGCCCCACCATGTCCGCAGTGCTGAAACCCTCGAATTCCTTCACTGATTATCAGGTCGCCGATATTTCGCTGGCCCGCTTCGGCCGCCAGGAAATCGCCATCGCTGAAACCGAAATGCCCGGCCTGATGGCGATTCGCGAAGAGTTCGCCGCCAGCAAGCCGCTCAAGGGCGCACGCATCACCGGCTCGTTGCACATGACGATCCAGACCGCCGTACTGATCGAGACGCTGATCGCGCTCGGCGCGCAGGTGCGCTGGGCCTCGTGCAACATCTTCTCCACCCAGGATCATGCCGCGGCCGCGATCGCCGCCGCCGATATCCCGGTCTTCGCGCACAAGGGCGAATCGCTCGACGAATACTGGGACTTCTCGCACCGCATCTTCGAGTGGGCCGACGGCGGACCGTCGAACATGATTCTCGACGACGGCGGCGATGCCACGTTGCTGATCCATCTCGGCGCGCGTGCCGCGAAAGATGCGTCGCTGCTGGCCAAGCCCGGCAGCGAGGAAGAGGAGTCGTTGTTCAAGGCGATCAAGGCGAAGCTCGCCAAGGACCCCACTTTCTACCAGCGCCAGCTCGATTCGATCGTCGGCGTGACCGAGGAAACCACCACCGGTGTCGTGCGCCTGAAGCAGATGTCCGCGCGTGGCGAGCTGGGATTCCGCGCGATCAATGTCAACGACTCGGTCACGAAGAGCAAGTTCGACAACCTGTACGGCTGCCGTGAATCGCTCGTCGATGCGATCAAGCGCGCGACCGACGTGATGATCGCCGGCAAGGTCGCGGTGGTTGCCGGTTATGGCGACGTGGGCAAGGGTTCCGCACAGGCCCTTCGCGCGCTGTCGGCGCAGGTGTGGGTCACCGAGATCGATCCGATCTGCGCGTTGCAGGCAACGATGGAAGGCTACCGTGTCGTGACGATGGACTACGCGGTCGACAAGGCCGACATCTTCGTGACGGCCACAGGTAACCGCGACATCATCACCTTCGAACACATGTCGAAGATGAAGAACCAGGCGATCGTCTGCAACATCGGTCACTTCGACAACGAGATCCAGGTCGCCCAGTTGTCCGCGTGCACATGGGAGAACATCAAGCCGCAGGTCGATCACGTGATCTTCCCCGACGGCAAGCGGATCATTCTGCTGGCCGAAGGCCGGCTCGTGAACCTGGGCTGCGGCACCGGCCATCCGTCATTCGTGATGTCGTCGTCGTTCGCCAACCAGACGATGGCACAGATCGAACTGTGGGCATACAAGGACAAGTACGAAAGCGGCAAGGTCTATGTGCTGCCCAAGCACCTCGACGAGAAGGTCGCACGCCTGCACCTGAAGAAGCTCGGCGCGCAATTGACGGAACTCCAGCCGCATCAGGCCGAGTACATCGGCGTGAAGGTCGAAGGTCCGTTCAAAGGCGATACCTACCGCTACTGAGTCGGGTTGCGTCGACCGGCACTCGCGGCTGGTCGACGCATTGCCGCCGGGGCAATGGGCAGCGTGCACG
>JBGSTN010000111.1:0-4376 GCA_041736455.1 Burkholderiaceae bacterium
GCGGGCGCGGCGCAGGAATCGCTGGCAGCGATCAACCAGGTGTCTGCGGCCCTCACGAGACAGGCCGCCGCGGTGACGCAGTCGCAGCGCACCGCCGAGGGCATGCAGTCCCTGGCCGCCGAAATCAACGGGCAGGTGGAAGTCACCGTGAACAACATCGTCACGGCGGCCCAGCGGCAAGGCGAGTCGGTGAAGATGGTGGCAGAACTCGAGCGTCAAGCGGCCAACATCGGTGAAATCGTCAAGGCCGTCGCACGCATCGCCGACCAGACCAACCTGCTGGCGTTGAACGCCGCGATCGAAGCGGCGCGCGCCGGCAAGCACGGCAAGGGCTTCGCGGTCGTGGCCGATGAAGTACGCACGTTGGCTGAAACGTCGGAGAAGAGCGCCAAGCAGATCCAGGATCTGATCGGCCAGATCCAGGGCGAGGTCAAGACGATCGCCGAAGGAATCAACGATGGCGCCGAAGCCGTGCGAGGCGAAGTCGAGAAGAGCGCGCTGATCCTCAAGCAGCTGGAGCAGATTCGCCAGGACGCCGCTGCCATTGCAGACGGTGCCGCCGAGATCACGGTCGCTGCCGCGCAAGGCAACGTCGCAGCGGTCCAGGCGCTCAAAGGTGCGGAGCAGATCGCCGCCGCCGCCACCGAACAATCGGCGGCCTGCGACGAAGCAAACAAGGTCGTGGCCGAGCAGACCACGGCGCTGACGCAGTGCGAACAGGCCGCGGCAGGATTGTCCGAGACCGCGGATGAGCTGAAGAATTCGACCGACATCGCCAAGAGCGCGGAAGAAGTCGCCAGTTCGGCCGAAGAATTGTCCAGCGCAGTCCAGGAGATCAATCGCTCGGCTTCGCAGATCATGGTGGCGCTGGACCAGATCCGCAAAGGGGCACAGACGCAGGCTTCGGCGAGCGCCGAATCGGCAGCGGCCGTGAACCAGATCGAGAAGGGCGCTCAGATCGCCGAGACGCGCGCCACCCAGGCCAATGAACGCGTCGTCGCGATCAGTGCCTTGATGGACGAGAACAAGAAGAACATCGACAACCTGATCAGCGGTGTCTCCAGCAACGTAGGCAACACCGAAACCAGCATCACGCAGGTGAAGGACCTGGAACTGGTCTCGCGCAAGATCGACAAGATCGTCGATGCGATCACGCAGGTCTCGATCCAGACGAACATGCTGGCCGTCAATGGCAGCATCGAGGCTGCGCGTGCCGGCGAATACGGCAAGGGTTTCGTGGTGGTCGTCACCGACATCCGCAACCTCGCGCACGACTCGGCGGAGAACGCCGATCGGATCAAGGACATGGTCAAGTCGATCCAGGACCAGATCGGTCTGGTCGGACGCGACCTGGGCAACATCGTTGCGGCAGCGCTGGTCGAGGTCGAGAAAGCCAAGATCATCACGGCCAACCTGAACCGGATCGAAGCCGATGTCGTCGAGATCCGCAAAGGCAACCAGGAAACCGTCTCGTCCGCGCAGGAAATCGCCGCGGCGCTGGCGCAGGTGAAAGTGGGCGTGGAACAGGTGTCGGCTGCCGCAACGGAGGCGGAGAAGGCGGCAGAGCAGGCCGCCGCTGCCGCCAAGCAGCAGTCACAGGGCGCGGAACAACTGTCGGCGGCGATCGAGGAAATCGCATCGTTGGCCGACGAACTGCAGAGCGTCTGAACGCGTTCCCCCTCATTCCCAGTCAAGGAGGTGTGCCATGAGCAACACTTCGTCCTCGCGCAGGAAGCCGCTCCCGGAATCCGGCGTTGCCGGTGTGCAATCCGAAGATACGCTTCGTGCCATCCGGGACACCGTCGGCACCGACAGTATCGACAGCGACCGCGAGGTCGACATCACCAATGGCGGCAAGCACCGCAAAGGCGGCAATAGCGCCGACAGTGATCGCGTCGCCAGCCACCGCGTCGACGGCAATGGCGCCGACAGCGACAGCGGCATGGAAATCGACGCCGGCAACAACAACCAGTTCGTCACCTTCTCGGTGGCGAACGAAATGTTCGCCGTGCCGATGGCGCCGGTGCAGGAGATCATCCGTGTGCCCGCGGTCGCCCATCTGCCGCTCGCACCGCGTGCGCTCGATGGCTTGGCCAACCTGCGCGGCCGAGTGCTGCCCATCATCAACCTGCGGCGCCTTTTCGGTTGCGACGAGCGCGAGGCGGATGACGCCACGCGTGCGCTGGTCATCAATATCGGTCAGCCGCTGGGGTTCGTGGTCGACCGTGTGGCGAGCGTAGTCACCATCGAGCCGGGTGACGTGGAGTCGGCCGACTCGATCCAGTCCGTCGTGAACGCCGATTACCTGTCCGGCGTCATCAAGCGACCGCGTGCCGATGGCGGCCACGAGATGCTGCTCTCGATCGATTTCGCGCGGCTGATAGAAACGCAGTTCCGCAGCCTGGGCGACGATCTGGCCAGGGACGGTGGCACCGTCGCCAACACGATCGGTTCGCAGGCGCAGGATCTCGACGACGACGCCACCGTCGACGAACTGCGCCTGGTGTCGTTCGCCGTCGCCGATCAGGAATACGCGCTCGACATCGCCGAGGTCCAGGAGATCGTGCAGTTGCCCGAACGGGTGAACGAACTGCCCAATACGCCCGGACATGTCCTCGGCGTGATCTCGCTGCGTCAACGACTGCTGCCGCTGGTGAGCTTGCGAACGCTGTTCGGCCTGCCGCGGCTCGACTACGCCGAGCAACACCGCATCGTCGTCACGGCGTTGCCGGGCGGCCAGCACGTCGGCCTGGTCACCGACTCGGTGAAGGAAGTGCTCAGTGTGCCTCGTTCACAAGCCGAGGACATGCCCGGCCTGCTGTCGGCCGACCATGGACTCGACGAATTCTCGTCGATCTGCAGGCTCGACGGCGGCAAGCGACTGGTGTCGATCATCGCCACCGACAGGTTGCTGCGGCTACCCGCCATCGAAGAAGCGCTGGCCATTGCCCGCCAGGCATCCGAGGACGACAACATGAACAGCATCGACGAACGCGACGACGACATCTCGAATGCCGAAGACGATACGCAGGTCGTGATCTTCCGGCTCGGGGCCGAGGAATTCGGCGTGCCGATCATGAGCGTGCAGGAGATCGTACGGGTACCCGACACGCTGACCCGCGTGCCGCGCACACCGGCCTTCGTCGAAGGCGTGATCAACCTGCGGGGAACCGTTCTGCCGGTGATCGACCAGCGCAGTCGCCTCGGACTGCCGTTGATCGAACGCAACGATCGGCAACGGATCATGGTCTACATGCTCGATGGCATGCGCACCGGCTTCATCGTCGACTCGGTGGCGGAAGTGCTGCTCATTCCGTGGCAGCATATCGCAGCCGCGCCTTCTCTATCCCGGGAGCAGCGCCAGCTGATCAGCCGGGTAGCCAACCTCGAAGGCCAGAAGCGCATCGTGATGCTGATCGACCCTGCCCATCTGTTGCAGGTGGGCGAGGCCAAGGAGATCGAACAGCTCGGGTCGATGGATGCCGGGGATCGAACGATGGCGCAGGCGGCGTGATCGGCGCCAGGCTGGTGATGGAGCGGACATCATGAAGAGCGTGCTCGTCGTCGATGATTCGGCGCTCATGCGCAAGTTGCTGACGGGCGTACTCGCGGAGGGCGGCTACGACGTTCGCAGCGCTCGCAACGGCAACGAGGCCGTCGCCATGGTGATCGAATGGCAGCCCGATGTCGTCACGCTGGACATCAACATGCCGGAAATGGACGGCTTGTCCGCGTTGTCGCTCATCATGTCGGCCCGGCCAACCCCTGTCGTGATGGTCTCCTCGCTGACCGAGAAGGGCGCGCTGGCGACTTTCGAAGCGCTGGCGCTCGGCGCGGTCGATTTCATCCCTAAGCCCGGTGGCACGATCTCGTTGCATGTGGACGAAATCAGGAAGCTTCTGCTCGACAAGGTGCGCTCGGCGGCGCGCGCGCGCATCGGCGCCAGGACAGTAAGACGCGAGAGGTCGACAGTGCACGACAAGAACCCACCGCCCGCCGCGTTGCAGGCGTCGATGATGCCGTCGTCCGCAACGCGATCCGAAGCGTCATCCGGATCTGTCGCGCACGATCCGGCACCGCGTTCGTCCGCAGAGAGGGTGACGTCGCGGCCGCCGCCACCCCGCTCGATGGTCGATGGGCTGGTCCTGATCGGTGTGTCCACCGGCGGCCCGCGCACGCTGGAGGACATCCTGCCCCGGCTCCCTGGCAGCTTTCCGTGGCCGATCCTCGTGGCACAGCACATGCCTGCCAACTTCACGGACACCTTCGCCAGGCGCATGGACTCCCTCTGTGCGTTGAAGGTCGTGGAGGTGGCCGCAGGCATGCCGCTCGTACCCGGCTGCGTCTACATCGGCCGCGGCGGCACCGATCTCCGG
>JBGSTN010000134.1:0-4516 GCA_041736455.1 Burkholderiaceae bacterium
GGGCCGCTCGATCAGCTACGGCGACGTCCTGCGGCAGGCGAAGATCGAGCGCACGTTCCGCTACCCGGACGACTTCACGAAGATCCGGCTGAAAGATCGCGCTGCATACAAGCTGATCGGCAAATCGATCCCGGCGGTCGACATCCCGGCCAAGACCAATGGCAAGGCGAAGTACGGCATCGATGTCTTCCTGCCGAACATGGTCTATGGCGCACTCGTGATTCCGCCGACCCGATACGGGTCGAAGGTGATCCAGGTCGACGACAGCGAGGCCAAGCGCCTGCCCGGCTTCGTCAAGGCGGTGGTGGTCAACGACGCCCTGGGCAAATGCACGGGATGGGTCGTCGCGCTGGCAGAGCGTTTTCCACAGGCGATGGCTGCCGCGAAGGCGCTGAAGATCCAGTGGGACAAGGGTCCCTATGCGAATCTCGATAGCGATGAACTGCGCGATGAATACCGAAGCCTGCAGGCCGACCCGGCGAAGTCGGTGGGTAGCTGGGTGCTCGAAGGCGATGTCGACAAGGCCTTGCTGGCCGCCGACAACACGCTCGAGGTCGAATACACGACCGAGATGATCTGCCACGCCGCGCTCGAGCCACTCAATGCGACCGTCCAGTTCATCGACGGCACATGGCACGTCTACACTGGCACCCAGGGCGCTTCGTTCGCCCGGATGACGCTCACCGCGTATCTGGCGAAGGTGCTGAACAGGAAGCCTGAAGAGATCCAGGTGCAGATCCACAACCAACTGCTCGGCGGGGGATTCGGGGGCAAGCAGGACTACGACGAGATCCTCGCGGCGGCATTCTGTGCCGAGCAATCCGGACGTCCGGTCAAGCTGATCCAGACCCGCGAATCCAATTTCGCAACCAGCTTCGCCCGCACGCCCACCTTCCACAAGGTGCAGGCAGGTTTGAAGGACGGCAAGCTCGCCGCGATGAATCACGACATCGTCTGCGGCTGGATGGGTGAGCGGTTCGGCGTCGGGAAGAAGCACGGCAGCGACTGGTTGCAGCAGGACTCGTGGGACGGCCGCAAGGCCGACATGGACCAATGGTCGATCGGCGGCAGCGATCACTGGTATCACGTCGAAAACCACCGGGTGCGCGCCTGGAACAGTGAACGAACCACCTGGGCGGTCCAGGCGAGCGCACTTCGCACAGTCTCGAACTCGTACAACATGTTCGTCGTCGAGTCGTTCATCGACGAGGTCGCGCATTCGTTGAAGGTCGATCCGCTCGCGTTCCGTCTTTCGATGCTCAATGGCAAGGGCGGCAACCGAGGCATTCCGAATACCGGCTACCCGTCCGGAACACGGTCCGACTATTACATGGACCAATTGTGGATCTCGTTGCCGTGGACGAGCGCAGGATCGTGGCCGGCCTATGAATCCGCCACGGTGGGCGGCGCCTTGCGACTGGCCAATGTGCTGAGGGTTGCCGCGGGCAAGGCGGGCTGGGGTACACGGACTCTGCCGCCGAACACCGGCATGGGGATCGCCGTGTCATCGGCCGAAGAACGACAGAGTCCGACCTGGGTTGCCGGCATTGCCGAGGTGACGGTCGATCCCGCGAGCGGCAACGTGAAGATCGATCGTCTGACGATCGCGATGGACATGGGCATCGCCGTGAATCCGGACAACGTCCGGGCGCAGATCCAGGGTTCGGCCTTGTGGGGGGCAAGCCAGGTACTGTCCGAACGCCTGACCCTGAAGAACGGCGCTTTCGAGCAGAGCAACTTCGACGACTACAAGCCGATCAGGCTGCGCGATATTCCTGAGATCGATATCGAGATCGTCGAATCGGGGCGGCATCCCAGCGGCGTCGGTGAGCCTGCCTCGACCGTGGTCGCGCCGGCGGTCGCCAACGCGATTTTCAACGCCGTCGGTGCGCGGGTCCGTCAGATGCCGATTACTGCCGAAGCCGTACTGGCCGGCATGCAGAAGAAAGCGTGAGCGACCCGCTGCTGCTGAATGCCCGCGGGCTGGTCGAACTTTACCGGCAACGGCAGCTCTCGCCGGTCGAGGTGACCCAGGCAGCGTTCGCGCGCATTGCACGATTGAATCCGGTGTTCAATGCGTTCTGCGCGCTCGACGAGGCAAACGCGCTGAAGGCGGCACGCGAATCGGAGGCGAGATATCTTCGTGAGCAGCCGCTGGGCAGCGTCGATGGTGTGCCGACGACTGTCAAGGACCTGCTGCTCGCGAAAGGTGTCCCGACGCGCCGCGGTTCACGCACCGTCGACCCGGATCAGGCGTGGGACGAAGACGCGCCTCCGGTCGCCCGTCTGCGCGAACAGGGAGCGATCATTCTCGGCAAGACGACGACGTCCGAATTCGGTTGGAAGGGCGTCACCGACAGTCCGTTGACCGGGGTGACGTGCAATCCCTGGGATACACGGCTGACACCAGGCGGCAGCAGCGGAGGCGCTGCCGTTGCTGCCGCGCTCGGCATGGGCACGTTGAACGTGGCGACCGACGGTGGTGGTTCGATCCGAATCCCCGCCGGCTTCTGCGGCGTATTCGGCTTCAAGCCCACCTGGGGCGTGATCCCTGTCTATCCGCATTCGCCGGCCTTCACGTTGTGGCATCAGGGGCCGATCACACGGACTGTCGGCGACGCGGCGATGATGCTGACCGTCGCGGCACAGAAGGATTCACGCGACTGGGCGGCGGCGCCCACGATCGGCATCGACTACCTGAAAGGTCTGGAACAGGGAATCGCGGGCATGCGCATCGGTTATAGCCGTACGCTGGGCTATGCACGGGTCGATCCACAGGTCATCGACCGGGTCGACCAGGCGGTGCAGGCACTGGCGGCGCTCGGCGCGCAAGTGGTTGATCTCGACCTCGATCTCGACGATCCGATCGAGATCATGCGGCCGTTGTGGTCCGTGGCGCTGGCACTCGCCCTCAAGCCGATGACACCCGCGATGCGCGCGCTCTGCGATCCGCCGATGGTCGAACTCGCCGAGACCGGCTTTCGCCTGTCGGCCATCGAATATCGCGAACTCGAGCGCGCACGCGATGCCTTCGCCCGTCGCATGCTCGCACTGCATGCCGACCACGATCTCGTGGTGATGCCGCAACTGGCGACGACTGCCTTCGAAACGGGTCATGAAGTGCCACCAGGCCGTGAATGGACGCACTGGTGGCAATGGTCGCCATTCACATACCCGTTCAACCTGACCCAACAGCCGGCCGCTTCCGTACCGTGCGGTTTCACGGACGAAGGAATGCCGATCGCCATGCAGATCGTCGGCGCGAAGTTCGACGATCTGCGTGTCCTGCGCGCCGCTCGCGCCTACGAGTCGATGTATCCGTTCCGGTTGCCCGAAGGGCTCAGTGGCCGCCCTTCCGCGCTGCCGGGTCGTCGTAACTGACGTCGATCGCCTGGTAGACCAGTTGCCTTAGCAGGTTGCGATGGTAAAGCCGCTGCACGCCTGGCGACTGCATCATCATCACCGCGGTGAGCCGCTGCGTCGGATCGATCCAGAAATAGGTTCCCGCGAAACCACCCCAATAGAAGTCGCCGGCCGACCCGGGCCAGGGTGCGAGCCCCGTCTGCGGTCGAACCGCGAACCCGAGGCCGAACGTATAGGTGGTTGCACCCAGCAACGCGCCACCCGCACCAGGCGCCATCGGAATTCGGATGCCCAGATGGTCGGAGGCCATGTACGAGACGGTCGTGGGCGACAGGACGTGCCTGCCGTCGCTGCGGCCCTGGTCGAGCAGCATCTGGGAAAAGCGGAGATAGTCCATCGCCGTCGACACGGCGCCGGCGCCGCCGGAGTCGTTGCCCGGCGGCTTGCTGACGTCGATGAGCCGGAACGGTGCGCCGTTGGCGGGATCCTTGTCGAACGGAGCCGCGAGCCGCGCCATCTTGCCCGGCGGCACGTCGAACGCGGTGTCGATCATCTGCAACGGCTGGAAGACGCGTTCTTGCAGGAAGGCGCCCAGCCGTTTGCCCGATGCCTTTTCGACGACACGGCCGAGCAGGTCGGAACTCAAACTGTATTCCCACACCGTGCCGGGCTGACTGGCCAACGGGACCTTGGCGAGCCTTGCCGTGAAGTCGGCAGGCGAAAGATCACGCGTGTCGAAGTTGATCACGTCAGGCTTGTACAGACCGGCATCGGTCAGCGCCTTCTTGATGGCAGGATTCTGATTGATCTCGCCATAGACGAGCCCCGACGTGTGCCGCAGCAGATCCTGGACCGTCATCGGCCGCTGCGCCGCCACTGTCGTGTCGCCGCTCACCACCATCGGCGACGCGAATTCGGGCAACCACTTCGCGACCGGATCGGTGAGCTGCAGCACGCCATCGTCGACGAGCTGCATCGCCGCCACCGATGCCAATGGCTTGGTCATCGAGTAGATCCGGAATATCGTGTCCAGTTGCATCGGATCGATGGCGGCCGGATCACGAACGCCGAACGCTTTCGAATAGACCAGGCGACAATCGCGCGCGACCATGATCACCGCGCCCGGCAATTGCTTGCCGTCGATCTCCTTCTG
>JBGSTN010000147.1:0-2675 GCA_041736455.1 Burkholderiaceae bacterium
CCGCAGGCGGCGACACATGGGTCCAGAGGCCGCTGACGACGAGGCCGCCTGCGGCGCCCCCGATCCCGTAGGCGATCGTGATGTAGAGCGCCTGGGCGCGTGCCTGTTGCGTCGTGTCGAACCAGGCATGCAGCAACTTCATCACGGCACTGTGATGCAGGCCGAAGGTGATCGCGTGCAGCAGCTGCGCCAACAGGATGATCGCGAGGGATCCGACCGACATCCCGATCATCGTGAATCTCAGGGCGGCGACCGCCATGCTGAAGCCGAGCAGCCCCAGCAGCGAGAACCGTTCGAACAGGGGCTGCTGCCAGCGGAAAAGCGCCACTTCGGCGATCACACCGAGCGTCCACAGAAAACCGATCTCCGTCGCCGAGAAGCCCTGGCCGTCGAGGAAAAGCGAGAACAAGACGTAATAGGCTGCGTGGGCGAAGATCATCAGGCCGTTGGCGAGAAAGAACATCGCGATGTGCGGTTCGCGCAGGCGCCTGCCCAGACCGACCACGTCGGCCGACACACGGGCCGACGGCTCGGCCACGAACACCCGCATCGGCCAGACGGCTGCGAGCAGGCCGATCAGGGACACCACGATCCATCCAGGTAGCGTTCCCATGCCGAACGCATCCAGTGCCAGTCCCACCAGCGCGACCGCGACGATGAACCCGATCGAACCCCAGACGCGAATCCGCCCGTAGGCGCCCGCGTCACCCTGCGTGAGGGCCAGCGTGCGGGATTCGCCGATCGGCATCTGCGCTCCGCTCGCGAAGAACAAAACGAGAAGCAGCGCGAACATCACCCAGAACCCGCTTGCGACAGCAACGGGAAGCAGCACGACCGCCGCCAGCGTCAACAGCGAACTGATGCGCAGCAGTCGATCGGGACGCCCACCGGAATCGGCGAGCCAGCCCCAGAATCCAGGCGATACGACACGCATCCACTGGGGCAGGCTCAGCAACACGCCGATCTGCGCCACGGAGAATTCGTGAGCGGCGAGGTACAGACTCAGGAACGGAGAGACGATGCCGACAAACGCGAAATACCAGAAGTAGAGGCCGCTGAGACGAAACGCCTCGGTCGAACGCCCAGCCTCTGTCAATTCGATGCGCGCTGGGCGGGAATGGGCGCGGGCGTGACGCGCACGTCGCCGTTCTGCGCCCGGTGCCGCAACGCATGGTCCATGATCACGAGGGCCAGCAACGCCTCGGCGATCGGTGTGGCGCGAATGCCGACGCACGGATCGTGCCGGCCGAGTGTCTGCACGGTCACCGGTTCGCCGGCCGTATCGATCGACTGCCGGGGCGTGCGTATGCTGGACGTCGCCTTGATCGCGATCGAGACCCGGATCGGCTGGCCGGTCGAGATTCCGCCCAATATGCCACCGGCATGGTTGGTGGCAAAGCCGTCGGGAAAGAGTTCATCGCCGTGTTCGCTGCCGGCCTGACCGACCGCGGCGAAGCCGGCTCCTATCTCGACGCCCTTGACCGCGTTGAGTCCCATCATCGCATGCGCGATATCGGCATCGAGCCGGTCGTAAAGCGGCTCGCCGAGACCGACCGGCACCTGTTCGGCGATGATCTCGATACGTGCACCGCACGAATCACCCGCCGCGCGCAATGCGTCCATCTGAGCCTCGAGCGCCGGTATCAGGCTCGCATTGGGCGCATAGAACGGATTGCGTTCGACATGATCGAAACTCTCGAACGGGATGGGTGTCTTGCCCAGCTGCGACATGTAGCCGCGAATCCTCGTGCCGTAGTGCTGGTTCAACCACTTGCGGGCCACTGCCGCCGCGGCCACCGTCGGTGCGGTCAGCCGCGCTGATGAACGGCCACCGCCGCGATAATCGCGAACGCCGTACTTGTGCCAGTAGGTATAGTCGGCATGCCCGGGGCGAAACTGCCGCGCGATGTCGCCGTAATCCTTGCTGCGCGCGTCTTCATTGCGAATGAGCAACGCGATCGGCGTGCCGGTGGTGATTCCTTCGAAGACGCCCGAGAGGATCTCGACACGGTCGGCTTCCTGGCGCTGCGTCACATGACGCGAGGTGCCGGGACGGCGGCGATCGAGCTCGGGCTGGATATCGTCGACCGAAAGCGCCATGCCGGGCGGGCAGCCGTCGATGACGCAACCGATGGCCGGGCCATGCGATTCACCGAAGTTCGTCACCGCGAACAAGCTGCCCAGCGTACTGCCAGCCATCGCTCAGGCGCCCTGCCCGCGCCACCAGGCGAGGCCTTCTGCAAGCCGCCGCTGCGCGGTCTCGCGCGGCAGCGCAGCGAGCACCTGATCGACCGCCGGGGTCTGGGTTCGACCGAAGACCAGCACCCGCAGCGGCAGACCGAGCTGCGGCATCTTCAGGCTGAATCGCGCCAGGGTTTCCTTGATGAGCGGCGACAGCCCATCGACCGTCCATTCCACGTCGGCGAGCGCCGCATGGAAACTCTCGAGCGCGTCGGCCGAGGCCGGCGCCGCCCGTTTGTCGAGTTCCTCGCGCAAGCCTTCGCGCATCGGTTCGGCCACGAACATCAGCAGTTCGTCGGTCAGATCGGCGAGGGTGTGCGCCCGTTCCTTCATCAACGCGCACATCGGAGCGAGCGTGGCCTCCGAGGGCGGCGCGGCGACCAGCGCCGCCAACCACGGGTGAAAGAGGCGGGCCAGCGCCTCGTCCCACATTT
>JBGSTN010000149.1:0-10207 GCA_041736455.1 Burkholderiaceae bacterium
GCGGGCGCGCGATCACATTGGCCTCGCTCGGGAGCACGCTGCGCGAGGCGGCGATTCGCCGAAGTGGCCCGATCGCGGAGAGTCTGCTGCGTGACGTGGGCGCGGTCGCTTCGCGCATCTATTGACGAGAACGCACGAGACCGCGCATCCGGCGCGATTGAAGGACGAAGGGAATGCGGTGGCCTGGATCGACCAGGTGATATCCCGGTATGCGTCGATGCGACACGGGCCGTTATCTAACCAGGCAGTCCCTGGCAATGCGCCGGAATTTCAGCGCGCTTCGGCACGAGCACGAAGCCGGTTTCCGCCATAGCTGCCCAACAGTGAATCGGCATCGCGCAGCAACACCGTTCGACAACCGTACGGATCGCGGTCGACAAGGTTCAGGATACGGTCGATCCAGGCGGTGACGGAATCCGCACCCACGCCCGGCACCTTGCACTTCGCCGCAATGCGCAGCCACATCAGACAGGCCAACTCGAACACTGGGCCGGTCTCGCCATCATGGTCGGCGTGCTCGACGATATGATCATCGGACCTCAGGAAAGCTTCGATAAGCACCAGCGCAGCATCCGGGTCCTGCGGCCCGAGCTCCGCCTCGACACTCTCCAGCCAGATCTCAAGCTGGTCGGCGAAAACGTTGGCGTCGCGCCAGGTGACCTCCTGCGCGTCGACCCTCAACTGCTGCAGTCGATCACGGAATGCGGCGGCTAGAAAGCCGGGCTGCCCGGCGTCGCGCCATCGCCGCAGGCGTTGCAGAACGACGGCATTTCTCGGGGCCTGCTCGATCAGCACCTCGACCAGTGATGGCATGGACCCACTCTTGGAATGACCGGTCGCGAACACGTGATCCGATACTCCGCCATTGGCTCACGAAGGGTCAACGCTTCCGCGGAATCATTTTCGGGTCCGCCCATCCCGCTCATCTCGCTCATCCCGCTCATCCCGCTCATCCCGCTCATCCCGCTCATCCCGCTCACGCCGTTCATCTCGCCCATTCCGTTCATGTAGTCCCGCACGGAATCCCGCGCTTGTTCCGTTGGGTGGTCATCCTGCCAGTCATCCGGGTGATACCCACACTCAGGCACCACCCGTCCGTCCGGACGGCGAAAAATGCGTCGGCCGCCGTGATCGCACGAAAGGCTGTAGCTGCCCTCGTGCATCAGCTTGTGGTGCGCCGTGCATAGCAGAACAAGATTGTCGAGCCGTGTTTCTCCCCCGTGCGCCCAGTGGCGGATGTGATGCGCGTCCACGAACCGCGTATGCGTACAACCAGGAAATGCGCAGCCCCGATCGCGCGCCCACAGCGCACGACGCAGCGCCGTGCCCACGACCCGCTGGCGACGGCCGACATTCAACGGCTCGCCACGGTGGTTTTCGATGACGGGTACGAGGCTGCCATCGCAACACAAGCGCTTGATCGTGTCGATCGGTAGCTCGGACTGGCCGTGGCCGCCGGCCAGCGCATCGTGATCGACATGCACGACGACCTGATAGTGATCGGCGAAATTGCTTGCGTTCTTGAAGTTGCGTGGGCCGCGCGAATCGCCCGGGCGACCCGAATCGTTTGGGCTTTCCGGGCATTTTGAATCGACTGAACCGCCTTTCGGCTCTCCCCAAGTCAGATAGGCCCGCGCCATGGCGACCGCGGCATCGGCCTGCATCGCCTGCCAGGGCGTCGAATCATCGGGCGCATTGGTTGAACCCGCCTGATCGGCGCTGGCCTTGTCGACCGCGCGCTCGAAGAGCAGGCCCTCGTCCATCGGCAATTCGATGGTGATCGTGACCAACCCGCGGCGCTCATCGCGCCACGTGCGAAAGGTGCGGCAAGCCTGCGCCCTGGCGGCATCGGTCAATGATTCCGCGGAAGCGTTGTGTCGCTGCCGGCAATGTTGATCGACATGCGCGGCGGTCATGTTGCGCGCCATGTCGATCAGCGCGGACTCGTTGTCGGGTGTGGCAACCCGGGTCAGCGCGCGCACCTTCGAGTAGGACAGCTGGCCGGCGGAAAACGCCTTCGAGACCTGCGGCAGTGTCTTGAGCGCATGCGCCACCCGCACCTTTTCGCGCGCTGCCGACTCGCTCAGATCGCAGCGCCAGTGCAGCCACTGCGCGCAACTGCCCAGACCCCATTTGAGCCAGCCCGCGCGTTCGTCGAATTCGCGGATCAGCACCAGGAGCTGGTAGCAGTCGGCATTCATCTTCCGGGTCAGGCGCAGGATGGCCTGGTCGAGCGCTTCGATGGCACGGCGGGACGGCGGGATGGATCGGGAGTGTCCGGGATGCTCGCCGCCGGGTTGGCCTGATCGAACCCTTGCCGACTCGGAACTTGATGATTGCTCTGATGACTGTATTCCGGATCGAGCCTGGAACGGACGCGGGAGGTCGGCAGCGGAACCAACAGACATGTGGGCTCTCCTTGGACGATTGATCCTTTGGACAATGCGATACGTTGTGCATCTGCCATGGTACTGTTGATATATACAGTTTTCAACAGAATGCGGGGCTGAATCAACCACGCGCCTGGCCTATTGACTCGGCCTATCGCGCGTGACTACGCACGCGCCCCACGCATCCAGACGCACGCTGCCCAATACCGGTCCGCAACTCCCCTCAGGTCGTTGCTCAGCGTCAGGTTGTTGTCGTTGCTGTCGTTGTTGTCGTTGTTGTCGTTGCTGTCGTTGTTGTCGCCGCCCGCCGCTCAGCCCGCGTACTCGTCGAACGCTGGCAATGCATCTCCCGCGCACGACCATCCCGCACGCGAGCCTGCGAAGATCCGCGCCTGCGGAGCCATGCCCGGATCACCGTCGAGCGATCCCGCCGGAATCATGACGATACCTGCCTGCGACTGAAAGCGCGGCATGCGTGCGCCGCATTCGGTGCAGAAAGCGTTGGTGAATCGTTCGGCCTCGGGCACCTTGAATCGACGTACCAGTGCCTCGCCGGCGTCCCATGTCAGGGTGCCGGCCACGAAGAGGTTCGAGGCATGGCCGGTACCGCTCGCTTTCCGACAGCGCGAACAATGGCAATGGAAGAAGCGTTGCGGCTCGCCACGCACCGTGAACCGCACCCGACCGCACAAGCAGCTGCCCGTGAATTCTCTATCTGTCATGCCGCACTCCCTTTCTGCCACGCGCCACGGTATCACGGACGTGACGTGTGCGACTGCGGATCCGGGTACATCGATGAACTGATCGGCGGGCCGAAAGCCATCCGCGACATTCTGCCAAACGCTGTACGGCGGAAAGTTGCTCAAGAAAATGGTCTGTCCAGGCATTGATGGCCAGGAGGCAACGTGAAACCGAACGCGCATAAGGCTGAAAAAAAATGCTATCGTCCGCCGGTTCGCTGACAGGAACTGGCGCGCCCGAGACAAAAGCATGATGCAAGCTCTGCGCAGATCGAGACTGGCCGCCAGCCTGGTGCTGTTCTGGTTGATGTCGTTCCTGGGCTCTGCCGTCGCGTCCACCATGGTCGATCCGGGCAGCCTGCAGGTGGTCTGCTCCGCGGCCGGCGTCGTGAAGCTGGTAGACCTGGGAGACGATGGAGAACCCGAGGCCTCCGGCGGCAGTCATTGCCCGCTGTGCGCGTCGGTGATGCCTTCACCGCCTCGACATGACGCTTGCTTCAAGTCGTACTCGCCCCAGTCGTACACGCTGCGGGCTATTCGGGCGACCCACATTCCATCCATCACGGCGCCTCCGCTCCCCTCGCGGGGGCCGCCCAGCTTCCTCCGGTAAACACCAAGCCAACAACGCCGAACCCCGTGTTCGGAGCATCTGCTCGAGGTCCCCTCGAGCCGATGAGGAGCGCTTATTTACCTGGAGTATCCAATGAGTCGATTTCAATCGAAGCCGATTGCCATGGCGGTCGTCGGCGTGGTGAGCACCGTAAACGGCGCCATTGCAACTGCCGAGGAAGCCAACGAACTTCCAACGATTTCGGTCAAGGACACGCGCGACAAGCGCGTTGTTCCGCTCGATCAGCCAGCCAGCACCGGTTCGCGCCTGGGCTCCCCGATCAAGGACATTCCCGCCAGCGTCGATGTCGTTACTCAGGAAGCCATGCAGGAGCGTGGCGACAGAACGATGGTCGAGGCGCTTGGGAAAGTGCCGGGCGTCACCGGTGGACGGGTCGGAGGCTCGCATGTCGGCTTCTCGTCGCGCGGCTTCATCGAAAACGGTGTGACCTGGCTATACAACGGAATACGGATTCCCGGCAGTTCCAACTTCTCCTCTCGCATTCTCGACACGGCGAACTATGATCGCATCGAGGTGCTTCGCGGACCTGCCGCGGTCCTGAATGGCGAGGGAGGAACGGGAGCGACGCTCAACCTGATCTCGCGGGCACCCGACGTCGCCGTACAGCCCTTCGATGTGGACTATGCTTTCTCGAGTTTCCGCTCGCATCGTCTGCATGCCGGAAAAGGCGGCGCGATCAAGGATGACGCGGTCGCCTATCGGGCAGACTTCAGCGCCAATCACTATGGCAGCGATGTCAACGGCGAACGAACCGGCCTTGACCGCTTCACTGGCTCGCTGCTGTTCAAGCTCAGCGACAAGCTGAAGCTGACGCTGGAGCTCGACAGGCTGCACGACGACGTCGAGGATCTGTACTACGGGACGCCGCTGGTCGATGGTCGGATCGAGCGGTCACTGCGCCGGGTCAACTACAACAACCTGAACGACAACGTCTATGAGTCGGATACCACGTGGCTGCGAGCCAATGTGGCTTGGCAGGCGACGCCGGACATCGAGGTGCGCAATCAGACCTACCTCTACGACTCGTTTCGCAACTGGCGCGATGTCAACGATTTTCGCTACAACGCCGGCGCGATTCCGACGGTCACGAGAACCACCTGGGCGGACATCGATCATGATCATCGGCTGATCGGCAATCGGCTGGAGGCCATCGTGAAGGGAACCGTGGGTGGCCTGGACAATCGTTTCGTGGTCGGCACCGATATCAACCGGACCGATTTCACGACCCAGCGCAACGGCTTTCCGACGGGAACGGAGGCGCCGGTCGATGCCTACGACCCCCCTGAAGTCGATTTCAGCAGCGGCACCAACGTCTTCAAGTCGCTGGCGCGCGATGTGAACATCGCCCAGTGGTCCGTCTTCGCCGAAGACCAGCTTTCGCTCACCTCGAAACTCAAGCTCGTCGGTGGATTGCGTCACGACAGCTTCGACATCGACTGGACCTACTTCGACCAGGCCGGGGCGCCGAAGGAATCGAAGAAGCACACCTTCGATTCCTGGCGTGCCGGCGTCGTCTATGAACTGGTGCCCGACGCGACGGTGTATGCATCGTACGCCACCGCCGTCGAGCCGGGGGGCTCGCTGGTAATTCTGAACCGCAATCAGAGCCAGCTCGACCTCACGAGCGCGAAGCAGTTCGAGATCGGGATCAAGCAAGGGTTCTGGAACGGGAAAGGCGAATGGACGGCGGCCGTCTTCGACATCCAGAAGAGGAATGTCTTCGTCCCCGATCCGGACAGACCGACCAACCGCCTGCCGGTCGGAAAGCAGTCGTCGCAGGGAATCGAGCTGAGCCTGGGCCTGCGCCCGGCCCGCCAGTGGCAGGTCGAATCCAACCTGGCCTACGTGCACGCGCGCTATGACGAATTCTCTGCCGGCAACCCGCCGGTTTCGTTGAGCGGCAACAACCCGAGGCTGGTCCCGACATGGTTGGCCAATCTGGGCGTCCGGTACCTGGCGACGCCCGACTGGGCAATGGGGGTCTGGGCAAGGCATGTCGACCAGGCCTACATCAACGATACCAACACACTCGTTCTGCCGTCGTACACGACGGTGGATCTGTCGGCCGACTACGGCTACAGCAAGACCGTGAATCTGGGCTTCCGGATACGCAATGCCACCGATGCGCTCTACGCCGAAACGTCATATGGACCCACCGCGCAGGTGCTGATCGCCAACCCTCGCACCTTTGAGCTGTCGCTGCGCATGAAGTTCTAGTCGCTTTATTTCCCACGACAATGCTCAGGGTTCGGCGAGGTGGTGCCACTGGAACGACGGTCCGCTTTCGCCGCGTCGTGCGCCAGCTTCATTTGTGGCTGGGATTGGGGCTCGGGCTGCTCTTTGCGCTGCTCGGGCTGACCGGTTCTGCGTTGGTCTTCTACACGGAGATCGACGCCGCGCTCAACATGCCGCGCCTGGTCACCGTCGACGATGCGGCGCCCGACTGGGACTCGCCGGTCTGGGATCAGGCACTGGCAACCGCGCGCAGTCGCTGGCCCGAACCGGGTGGCAAATGGTCGTTCGAAGCCACCGGCGAGGCCGGCCTCATCCCCGCGCGCTATTACCCGCCGTCGCAGTATCACGATCATCATGCCGAGCGCGAGATGGTCTGGTTTTCGCCCGATGGCCGGTCGATCGAGCGGACCGCGACCTGGGGCGACTACCTGATGAGCTGGCTCTACGAGTTGCACATGCATCTGCTCGCGGGAGAGACAGGCAGGCAGATCGTGGGCTGGTCGGGCTTCTTGATGTTGATCGCGCTAGGCAGCGGCATCGCGACCTGGTGGCCGCGCAAGTCGTGGCGCAAGGCGCTGGCGTTCAAGCGGAACGCGGTGCCGCAACGCCGATTGCGCGACCTTCACAAGCTCGTCGGGCTGTGGAGTTCGGTGCTTCTTTTCCTGCTGGCGCTCACCGGCGCCTTGCTGGCATTGCCCGACGTCAGGACACAGATTCTTGCTGCGGCAATCGCCGAACCCGATGTCGTGCCGCATCCCCGCTCCTCGAAGCCTTCCGACGTGCAGGTCTCTATCGCGCAGGCGCTGCATGGGGCCCACCGCGCTCTGCCCGGTGCGAGGCTCGCCTTCATCGACGTCCCGGTCGGCGGTCTGGATCCGATTCGCGTACGCGTCCAGGTCTCTGGCGATCCGCACAGGCGCTTCCCGGGGAGCTTCGTATTCATCGACCAGTATTCCGGCGAGGTGCTTGCCGTGCACGATGCAGGGCAGGGAAATTCCGCAACGGCCATCGTTGCCTGGATTCGCCCGCTCCACGACGGCTCGATCGCCGGCATCCCGACGCGCATCCTGGCCGTCATGATGGGGCTCGCGCCGACCGCGCTGCTGGTCACCGGATTTCTGCATTGGCGCAGTCGGCGGATTGCCCGAGCACGATCAGCGATTCACCGATCGAGGCAATCGCAAGACGATGCCGGACCAGTCGAATGGCAAGGCCGGGACGGATGAAACGCGTGCCGGAAAAGATCCGGCCATTGGTTTCTCATGAAGGTGCAGCCATCAGGGTCGCCTGCATCGCCAGTGCTGTTCATCAACCCCTGAATTGATCATGGGTGGGCCAAAAAGCCGATGCGGCAGGCATTGCAATTCGTTTCTTGTCGAACTAAATTACGCAAGACGCGCCTGTTTCTCTCATGCGCGATCAAGTCTTCGAGGCGACTTCCGTCGCGGCAATCCGTTTTGCGCATTCCGCATTGATTTCGGGAGGATTGCCTCACGTTCTCCGCTGTCGTTGCGGTGTTCTTCACGGCAGAGGGAACGAGTATGCCCGGTACTGTTCACCCGCGTGCCAGTCTGCTGCTGCAGCAGGAACACCTGCTTGGCCTGCTGCCGGAAGTACGCTCGCGGCTGAGCGGCATTGCCTCGATCACGCACATCGGCGTTGGCGCCAAGGAGACTGCGGGTGAGCTGACGGGTGAGTTCGCCTTCCGTGTCTATGTGAAGCGCAAGTGCACGACCGACGAGCTCCCGAGCGCCTGGTGCATCCCGCCGCAGATGTACGGCATCGCGACGGACGTCATCCAATCCTCTCCCACGACCCTGCTTGCCGACATACGCAAGGTGAGGCCCCTGCGCGGCGGCATCCAGCTGCGCAACGAATACGTCGAGATGGGGACGAACACGCTTGCCGGCACGATAGGCTGCCTGGCAAAGAACATCGATACCCTCGAGCCGCTCGCGCTCACCTGCGAGCACGTCGTTACCCACCTGAATACACCTTCTGGAACACGCGTCGGGCAGCCCAAGTACGTCGTGTCGTGCTGTTGCTGCACCTACAACGTGATCGGCAGCGTGCTCAAGGCGGTGAAGAGCGCGACGCTCGATTGCGCGGTGGTCAAGCTCGATGAGGACATCGCGAATGAAATCGATCCGCTGGACGGCATCAATGAGGTGGAAGGGATCGGCAAGCTGGTCGGCGTTGCCCAGGCCGTGTGCTTCGAAACCGTGCGCAAGCGCGGCCGCACCACCGAGCTCACCACGGGCACCGTGGTCGACGTGCTGTACGAGGGTTCGCAGATCCTCGTCCGGCCGACCGCTGCAGCACCTGCCGCATTCGCCGACGTGGGTGACTCGGGGTCGGTGATCGTGAACGCAGCGAACGAGGTCATCGGTCTGCTCTGGGCCGCGGATGCGGCAACCCGCAGGCAGGGCGTCGCGAACCACATCGGTCCGGTCATGCGCGAACTGCGCATCCTGATCGCAGGCCAGACCGACGCCGGGCTCGGCATTCCGACGACGGGCTGCCCTCCGGCGCCGCCATGAGTGATCAATCGACCACCAAGCTCGAATACTTCGAGGCAGCACTGCGCCGGCTGCCGGATGGCGCAGCATTCGTCGAGGACTTCGCCGCACACGTCGAGGAGGTCGTCTGTCTCATCAATACGAACCGGCGCGTCGCCGTCGTCTGGCAACGTCATGAAGGGCCGGCGTTCGTCCGTGCGGCGATACAGGGCGCGCCACGCAATATCACCCTGCCGCGCGAGGTGAATGGCATCACGCTGGAGACGGGGCTGCTGCAGTTGGCCGATGCGCTCCAGCGGCACGGTTCGCCGCAGCTGAAGCGAACCATCGCCGAGCGTTCGTTCCAGGTCCTGCAATGGGCCCGCGAGTGCCGAACGTTCGACGATGTGCTGCGCGACCTCGCAGATCCACGATATTCGCCGGGTACGCCGGGTTCGCCGGGTTCTCTCGGTTCGCCGGGTTCGCTGGATCCATTGGAACGGGAAAACGCCGATGGCTAAGACGCGCGAACAATTCGACCAGGAACTCGCCTGGGCCCGGGCGCGACTGCCGAAGGCGCGTGACCGGCTCCGTGGCGTGCCCGGTCTGATCGACGTGCTGGTGGGCATCAAGGAGACCGGCGGGCTCGCGACGGAGATCGTGGTCTTCCAGGTGTACGTCGAGGACAAGTTGCCGCTCGACGACATCGCGCCAGAGCATCGTATTCCTCCGGTCATCGAGGACGTACCCACCGACGTGATCGCGCGGCGCCGAATCATGGCTCACGACGTGCTCTGTGGCGGCATGGGCGTGCATCAGGGCTTCTGGGGTGGGCGCGGAACACTCGGTGCGGTCGGTTTCGCGACGGCCGCCAATACCCACGCGAGCGTGAACACGCCGGTCTTCCTGACCAATTATCACGTGGCGAGCCGCGTGGGCGGAGCGATCGGCCTGGGCTGCATGTGCGATTGCTGGTGCTGTGCCTGTTGCGAGGTAGGACGCCTCGTCGACGCGCAGCTCACCGAGCATGTCGATGGTTCGATCGCGACCCTCGACGCCGGCGTGCAGTTCACCCACGAGATTGCGCTCGTCGGCGCCGTGCGCGGTACGCGGCGCGGCACCATCGGCATGCAGGTCGTGAAGTTCGGCGACACCACCGGGCTGACCCGCGGATCGATCACGCAGGACAACGAGCCGCCCTTCACCCGGTCCGACGGTGCCCGCTTCGTCGGACAGATTCGCGTGGCGCCCGTCGCACCGTCCACGGCCGTCAGCCTGCCGGGAGACTCGGGCGCTCTCTACGTCGACGTCGAAACACGCAGCATCGTCGGTCTCAATCATGCCGGCAACGATGCCAGCGAAGGCGGCGCCGGCTACGCGAACCACATCGCCGATGTGATGGCGTTGCTTCACATCGACTTTCCCGTGATGGGCACGGCCGGCGCCATTCCGCTGGCGGCGCCCCCCGAACTGCCGCGTCGACCGAAGATGCTCGAGGCGCTCGAGGGCTATCGACGCGATCTCGAACAGACGGAATCCGGCAGACGCTGGATCGAGTTGTTGCAGCGTCACGCGCCGGAAGTTCGTCACCTCGTCAACCATGATCGCGAGACGAAGGTCGCGTGGCAACGCGGCCAGGGGCCGGCCTTTCTCGCCCACTTCATGAAGAGTGCGCGCGAGCCCGACCATCGCGTGCCGTGCGAGGTCTACGGC